>JAKSNE010000045.1 GCA_024400135.1 Paludibacteraceae bacterium | reverse complement strand
TAAAGGATAGCCGCTAAGATAAGGCAAGAAACGATGAAAGCGGTGATCACACCTTTCCACGAGAATGTATAGCGACGGAAGTAATAAACGAGCACAATAGCCGGAATCGTCAGCAAGTTCAGCAAGTGAACACCGATACTGAGACCCATGAGATACATAATCGCTATCAGCCAACGGTCGGAGCCTTCCTCATCGGCTTGCTCGTCCCATTTGAGAATCAGCCAGAACACCACAGCGGTAAACAGCGATGAAGAGGCATAGACCTCGCCCTCCACCGCAGAGAACCAGAACGTGTCGGAGAACGTGTAAGCGAGTGCGCCTACGGCACCGGCACCGAGAATGGCGATGGTCTTAGAAAGCTCGATGGTTCGAGGTTTCGATGCATCGAATAAGACCAACTTTTTCGCTAAGGCGGTGATCGTCCAGAAAAGGAAGAGGATAGTGAACGCCGAAGCCAACGCGGAAAGGGCGTTGACGCAAATCGCTACGTGAGCCGGATCAGACGCAAAGAGCGAGAAGAAATGTCCCATCATCATAAAGAACGGGGCTCCGGGCGGGTGACCGACATCAAACTTGTATGCACTCGATATAAACTCACCACAATCCCAAAAAGATGCGGTCGGTTCCATCGTTAACAGATAGGTGGCGGCAGCGATGGCAAACACGATCCAACCGCACACTTGATCCCAGAAATTGAACTTTTTCATACGCTATTTTACGAAATTTGCTGCAAAGATACAAAAAAATTTGCATATATCCAAAAAAAAGTGTAATTTTGCACGCTATTTTAGAAAATATTAAAACTAAAAATACATTTATGGAACTAAATGACAGAATTATTGCGGTAATTGGCCTCGGATATGTAGGTCTTCCGCTCGCCATTGAATATGGCAAAAAGTACAGAGTTATCGGTTTTGATGTTAACCAAGCTCGCGTAGCCGAATTGGAACGTGGTGAGGACCACACCAAAGAGGCTGACTTGATTGGCATGAAGCAAGCTCGCGATGCTTACGCTGCTACCAAAAAGATTGGTTTAACCTTAAGCAGTAACATCGAAGATTTGAAGATGGTGAACACGTATATCGTCAGCGTTCCCACGCCTATTGACCAATTCAACAACCCCGACTTGACGCCCCTACTGAAGGCTTCGGAGACGATTGGTAAGACGCTCAATAAGGGGGATATCGTTATTTATGAGTCCACCGTTTATCCGGGTTGCACGGAAGAAGATTGTGTACCGGTATTGGAGAAGATGAGCGGACTCAAATTCAACCAAGACTTCTACTGCGGATACAGTCCTGAGCGTATCAATCCGGGCGATAAGGTGAATACGTTGACGAAGATCAAGAAGATCACGTCGGGTTCGACACCGGAAGTAGCGGACTTAGTGGATGCACTATATAACTCTATCCTACTGAACGGCACGCACAAAGCGCCGAACATGAAGGTAGCCGAAGCAGCAAAAGCAGTGGAGAACAGCCAACGCGATGTGAATATATCGTTCATGAACGAGTTAGCACTCATCTGCGACCGTGTAGGTATTGATACCAACGACGTGATTGAAGCCGCCGGAACGAAGTGGAATTTCCTCAAATACCGTCCGGGCTTGGTAGGTGGTCACTGCATCAGTGTGGATCCGTACTATCTGGCACACAAAGCGAAGTCGCTCGGTTACGAGCCTCACGTTATCTTGAGTGGTCGTGCGGTGAACAACTCGATTGCGAAGTTCATTGCAGATAAGACGCTGAAGTTAATGATTCAGAAAGACCACAAGATTAAGGACTCGAACGTGCTGATTTTAGGTGTGACCTTCAAGGAGAACTGTCCCGACTGCCGTAACACGAAGGTAGTGGATATAGCCAACGAGTTAGAGGACTTTGGTTGTAAGGTAGATATCTACGATCCGTGGGCAAACGCCGACGTGGTAAGGCACGAGTATAAGAAAGAGTTGTTAGGCGGTATTGACCCCGACAAACACTATGCGGCTATTATCGCTTGTGTGAGTCACGATCAGTTTAAGACATTTGACTTCAAGAAATACCACGACCAAGGTGCAGTTATCTTCGATGTGAAGAACTTCGTGGACCGCAGCTTAGTGGATGGTAGATTATAAGCGTGGCAGATACGATAGCAAATAGTAAGCGTATCGCGAAAAACGCCGGATATTTGTATATTCGGTTGTTTATCGTAACGATTATCAACCTCATTATATCGCGCATTGTCTTAAAAGCATTAGGCTTTGAGGACTTTGGGTTGTATAGTGTGGTAGGTAGTATGGTGGTGCTGTTTGGGTTCTTAAGTGGAGCCTTACGACAAGCCACTGCGCGCTATCTGTCGGTCGAATTAGGAAAAGAAGATAACGAGGGACTGAACCAAGTCTTCTCGATGGCGATTAACTGTCACCTCATTTTAGCCGGTATCTTATGGGTGATTATTGAGGGCATTGGCATTTGGTATATCCAATGTAAGATGCAAGTTGATCCGAGCCGTTTGTGGGCTGTGCATTGCGTTTTTCAGTTCTCGTTATTGACGTTTATCACGAATATTATCCAAGCCCCCTTTGACGCGAATATCGTTGCTCATGAGCAAATGCGGTTTTACGCGACGGTAAGTATTGTAGAGGCATTGCTGAAGTTAGGCGTTGCGTGTGCGTTGCTCGTCACGCCGTTTGATAGGTTGATTAGTTATGCGGCATTGATTTGGGTATCGGCACTGATTGTGTGTGCGTGTTATGTTTTGTATAACCGCATTAAGCTACCTCACTGCCAATACCTCAAGACTTGGAATGGCGGTTTGGTGAAGCAGTTTGCGTCGTATTCGGGTTGGTCGCTATTTGTGAACGCAGCAGACACAGGTGTCATGCAGTTGCGAGCGATCTTCTTCCAAACGTTCTTGGGGGCAGTAGCCAATGCAGCATTAGGTATTGCCAATCAGGTGTTTAATGCGACGTGTCTTATTTTCGGGAACTTCTCGACGGCTTTTCATCCGCAGATCGTCAAGTCGTATGCCGCCGGAGATAAAGACTATTTTATGAAACTTATCTTCACGACATCGAAGATAGCGTTCTTCCTATTTCTGCTGCCCGCCGTTCCGTTGTTGTTGAATTTACCCTTTGTGCTGAAGATCTGGTTAGGAGACTATCCGCCTTTGACGGCTGAGTATATAACAGCCATGTTTATCTTTGCTTTCTTCGACACATTCCAAGCCCCGTTGTGGCACGCCGTTTATGCGACGGGCAAGATAAGAACGCATCAGATCATGATGGGAACGATTAAGTTATTGGTTATTCCGTTGATGTGGTGGGTATTATCGAGAGGCGATAATGGTCAGATGGCGATATTGATTTGGGCTATTGGTAACATGACTTGTGCGGTTGTGAGAACGATTTACTGTCATTACTTGATTGATTTGGATTTAGGTTTATATGTACGACGCGTAATTGTACCGATGATTGTGGTATCCGTGATAGCCGTTCCGCTGCCTCTTTGGATGGCAATGAAGATGGAGAGTGGTTGGGGATTGCTTATTGGCTCGACGGCATTATCGGTAGGACTGATTATTGCCGCAGGATTGTTTGTGGGGTTGACAAAGAATGAGCGTCAAATTATTTTATCATACACAAAGAAATGAAATCAGTTAGAGTGTTCATAGCCATTATTTTGATGCTGGTAGGTCTTATCACCGTCAGTTTCTTTTCGTTGACGGCGTGGCAATGTGCGTTCGTGATGGCTTTCCATTTCGTGTGCGTGCTTGGGTTAGTTTGGAAGAACAGCAACCTCACGCCCTTCTTCCTGTTTATGGCGACGTTTGTGTTCTTGTTTATAGGTGGTCGGTTCTGGGTAACGTTAGTTGATCCTCACTTTGATGTATTGACACGCGGCAATTTCTTTGACTGGCGTCCGTTTACACCCAAGGAATGGAAATGTACATTGAAGTGCATTTTACTATTCATCTATTTAGCGGGAATAGGTTATATGCTTATCCATAGCAAGCAGAAGGATGTTAAGGTAGAGCGGCCTACCCTACCTGACCGAACGTCTTTTCCCAATTTCTTGTCTGCGGTACTTATTGTGTTAGGTATTAGTATTGCTATCACGACCCTTCCTCGGTTGGTGACCGCTATTCATGGTGGTGGATACTTGTCGTTATATTTAGGTTCACAAAACTCCGCAGCGGAAGCCGGTAGTGGTATATGGAATGCGCTATTGTGGGTGTTCTTTGGTATTGTGATGGTTTATGGCAATAAGAATCAGCGTTTGGTTGCCATTGCATTGATTAGTTTTAAGCTTTTGATCTTTGCATTCATTGGTCAACGCGGAGCGTTAGGGTGTTTGTTCCTATTTTATATCTGGTATATTCTCAAGGAACGGCAAGTGAGAATAACCTCGCTCATTTTTGTAGGTATTGTAGGGCTTATTGTGATTGGTATCAGCAGTGCGTTATCTATTCGAGGAGAAGGAAATACCGGTGAATTAGGAGTAGTGCTCAAGCGTTTCTTATTCGCACAAGGTGTATCGTTATCCACTTTTGTAGATTCGACCCGAGTTGATGCGTATCCCACGTTAGCCTATTGGAGTAGTATCTTCCCCGGAGTGGGTTCATTGGCCTCCATCTTTAGCGAGACTCCCATTTTTGCAAGCGACTATAATTTTTCTCACTACTTGGCTTATTCGCTAAATTGGGAGCAATACATTAGCGGTTACGGTTTAGGTTGGACATTGATGTCGGATTTTTATGTATTCTCACACGGGAAGTTATTCTTCTATGCCTTGTTCTCGCTTATTTTTGGATTAGTTTGTGGTGCTGTTGAACGAGGATGTTATTCGTCCACTATTTGCCAGATTATCGTCTATACCAGTTTTGTTAACTTTGTCTTCCTGCCGAGAGCCGGACTGGATAGTATCCTTCCGATGATTGTTTGGATTATGATTATTTTTGGAGTGGTACAACTCTATTTCAAGTTGCCCCTTCGTCTCAAAAAGAAAACGGAGAAATGAATATACTTATCACCAACGATCAGCCCTGCAATCCTAATTACGGAGGCATTGAAAGGGTGAGCGATATCTTAGCCAAAGTTTTGATTAGCGAAGGGCACAAGGTTTATTACTTTGCGCTCCGTACTCCTTCGGCGGCTATCTTGGAATATGCGTATCCGGCTGAAGTGCAGATTTTGCCTAACGCTATCGTCAATACGCCCAAAAACAAGGAAGTATATTTGCAGTTTTTGGAAGAGAAAGAGATTGAGCTGATTATCAACCAACGAGGTTTATTGCCGGAAGCGAACTTTTTTATTCAAGATATCCCAAGTCGTATTCAAGTAGTGAGTGTGTTGCATAGTAAGCCTTTGGGGTATTGGGACGCGTATTGGGATACGTATTTTGCGAATCGGTACGGATTGATTGATTGGTGCAAATGTGTAGTGAAGGTTTTGCTGGTACCCTATTTACTTTGCTATGGTAAGCAGAAAGAATATCGTCAAGTCCGTCAGCAATTAGAATGGGTAGCAAAGCATAGTAGTCGTGTGGTGGTTTTATCGGAAGAATACAAAGAGATACTTAGCAACCGTTGCGCTATGGATAAGCAACAGATAGTGGTTATTCCGAACCCCAATACGTACGAAGTTGTCGGTTCCTGCACAAAAGAGAAAGAAGTCATCTATGTTGGCAGGTTGGCGGCTTGGGACAAGAACGCGATGGCATTGATTTCTATTTGGTCTAAGGTAGAAGCCCAACATCCCGATTGGAAGTTGACGATCGTGGGTGACGGACCCTTACGAGCAGCTATGCAACGTGCTATACGAAGAAAAGGGTTGAAGCGTATTGAGATGGTCGGTATTCAAGACCCAAAGCAATATTACGAACGAGCACAGATCTCAATGTTAGTCTCGCATTACGAAGGCTTTCCGATGGCGGTGACAGAAAGTATGCAATATGGTGTAGTCCCCATTGTGATGGATTCCTTTTGTGCAAACGAGATTATTGCCGATGGGCAAGACGGAAGGATTATTGCAAAGAACGATATAGACGGATTTGCCGAAGTTTTAAGCCAGCTGATGAGCGATGATACTCAACGCGCACAGATGGCAGCAAGAGCACAGCAATCCGTTCAACGATATAAACAATCAAATATTTTAGACAAATGGTTTCAATTATTGTCCCAATTTACAATGTAGCGCCTTACCTGCCCGCGTGTTTGGATTCGATTATTCAGCAGACCTATCGAGATTTGGAGATTATCTTGGTAGATGATGGCAGTACCGATGGTTGCGCAGCCATAGCCAACGAATATAAGGCGAAGGATGAGCGCATTCGCGTTATTCATCAGGCGAATAGCGGACTGAGTGCTGCCCGTAATGCGGGACTTAAAGTGGCGACCGGAGAATATGTGTGGTTTATTGATTCGGACGATTATGTAGCGCTTAATGCTTGCGAGATACTGGTTCGAGAGGCGACACAAGACGATAACGATGTTATTATCTTCAGTCGGCAACGGTTTACGGAAGAAGGTCCATTAGAAGATGATATCTTGCCAAATGAGCGATACAATACCGGTAGAGAGTATATTGAGCATCATTTGACAAATAACTTCTCCCATTCTGCTTGCCATAAGTTGTGCAAAAGGGAACTTCTAATCAATCACCACATTGAGTTTGAGTCGGGTCGGTACGAGGATTGTTATTTCTCGTTTAGGGTGATGTGTGTGGCTCAAAAAGTGAAAGTGATGTCCGATATCTTATATTTCTATCGCAGGGATAGGGTGACGAGTATCGTTGCCAGTATCAATCCCAAAGATTCGGATGTGTTACTCACCGTTGAACGATTGGAGCAATGGTTGACAGAGAGGCACGATGAGTTGGTGAATGCAGATGATTTTAAGATTTATGTCTTTGATTGGGTTTTTAGTTCAATAATGATTAAATATCCGTGTAAAATCTTGTGTAATCGTTCCGCACATCAGATTACCAAGGCGATTATTCACGACAAGCGGTTCAATAAATATCTCAAGGCTGTCGCTTCTATACCATCCGCGGGTTGGAAGCGTCGTATCGCTGCTTGGACGATGGATTATTGCTACCCCATCTTTGCGTTAACCGTTTATTCGTTATACCATATTAAATATCACAATAGTAGAAATATATGAAAATTGCAGTAGCAGGAACCGGTTATGTCGGTTTATCGATTGCCACCTTGTTGGCACAACACAACGAAGTAACAGCCGTAGATATCGTCCCCGAGAAAGTGGAGATGATCAATCGCAAGCAGTCGCCTATTCAAGACGAGTATATTGAGAAGTACCTGCCGAAGGTGCCTCTAACGGCAACGCTGGACGCAGAAGCGGCTTATAAGGATGCCGACTTTGTGGTTATTGCTGCGCCAACGAACTACGATAGTCAGAAGAACTATTTTGATACGAGTGCCGTGGAGACCGTCATTCGTCTGGTGATGAAGATTAACCCCAAAGCAATGATGGTGATTAAATCGACTATTCCCGTTGGTTTTACTGAGCATATTCGTAAAGAGACAGGAAGTAAGAATATCCTCTTCTCGCCGGAATTCTTGCGCGAGTCGAAAGCACTATACGACAACCTCTATCCCTCCCGAATCATTGTAGGGACAGACCTTAATGATGCGCGTTACGTGGAGGCAGCAAAGGTGTTTGCAGGTTTGTTGCAAGAGGGTGCGATAAAAGAGAATATCCCTACCCTCTTTATGGGCTTTAC
>JAKSNE010000044.1 GCA_024400135.1 Paludibacteraceae bacterium | reverse complement strand
TACAACAGTGTATAAACAACATCAAATACGGGTTTTTGTCGGGTTCTTGCTAACCCTGCTGGTACTCCTACCTCTCCCCGCGAGCGCACAGTTCGTAGGGAGTGGAAGCAGCGCTTTTACGTTCTTATCCCTTCCTGCCTCCGCGCGTATCAATGCCTTAGGCGGTTCCAATGTCAGCGTCAGAGATGCCGAAGTCTCTACAGCTATGTGCAATCCAGCCCTCCTTGGTGCAATGACTGACAATGTGTTGCAACTGAACTTCACGCATTATATGCCCGGAACGATGTTCGGAAGCGTCATCTATGGACATAATTTCGGACGCTCGAAGATAGAGAAACCCTACACCGGCGATGGTGAGCCGGACAAACCGAACTATTTCGCCGTGGGTGTTCACTACTACGACTACGGCAAGATGACCTACGCCGACAACGTCGGCAATCCTTATGGCACGTTCACTGCCAAGGACATCCTTATTAACGCGATGTACGCGCGACAATTAGGGGAACAGTTTTCGTTGGGTGTCTCCCTCAAACCGATCATCTCCGTGTATGAGCGATACACGTCGTTTGCACTCGGTGCAGATGTCGGAGCGCATTTCCAAACCAAGGACACGACCTTCCAAATGGGTCTGACTTTGCAAAACATTGGAACCCAAGTCAAAGGGTTCTATTCCACCGAGGGCGGACAGAAATTAGAGATGTTACCGCTCAACCTGCAATTAGGACTGAACTATCGTTTCCCGCACGCGCCTTTGCGTTTGTCGATGACCATTCACAATATCCAACGTTGGAACCTCAATTACGAATACACCAATGGTGCCATCGACCCTTATACCGGAACGATGGAGAATACGCAAGTGCAGTGGTACGACATGATGTTCCGCCATACAATCTTTGCGGTCGATATAGTGCCTAAGAGTGACCGTTTCTACCTCACGCTCAGTTACAACCATCGCCGTCGTGCCGAGTTGAACCTCAAAGACCAACGTTCCTTTGCCGGTTTTGCGGTGGGTGGTGGAATACGAATCTATAAGTTCAATGTCGCCTTCACGTTCTCGCAGTTGACGCGGAATAACTACACCTACCAAGTTGGCTTGACTTTGGATATAAATAGTATGCTCAAATGAAAAAGATCATCGTAGCCATTGATGGATATTCGTCTTGCGGCAAATCGACGATTGCCAAACAACTCGCTCAATATGCCGGCTACACCTATGTGGACACCGGTGCCATGTATCGCGCCATCGCCCTTTATGCTTTAGAAACCCTACCCCTCTACTCCCCTACTCCCCTACTCCCTTTAGAAAGTCTTGACTTTCTCGAAGAGAACATCCACCTCACCTATTCCCCCGACCTTTGTCTCAATGGTCAACCGGTAGAGTCGAAGATCCGTTCGCTCGAAGTGGGCAACATGGCATCTAAAGTCAGTCCTATCCCTGCCGTTCGGCAGTTCCTTGTGGCGCAGCAGCAAGCTATGGGACAAGCCAAGGGCATCGTCATGGACGGACGCGACATCGGTACGGTTGTCTTTCCTGAGGCGGAACTCAAGCTCTTCCTCACCGCGCGTCCGGAAGTGAGGGCACAACGCCGTTTTGATGAACTCGTAGCCAAAGGCGAACACCCCATCTTCGAGGAGGTACTCAAGGATGTTAACGACCGCGACTATCGGGATACGCACCGCGACATCAGTCCGCTGCGACAAGCACCCGACGCTATCGTCATTGATAACTCCGACCTCACGCGCGAACAGCAAATGCAGACTATCTATGACATCTTTGACCGTCACCATTGATACCACCGCAGGCTTCTGTTTCGGCGTAACCAGTGCCATCAAAAAAGCGGAGGAGGAACTGACCAAAGGTCCTCTCTATTGTCTTGGGGATATCGTGCATAACGGACAAGAGGTCGAGCGTCTCGCTAAGCAAGGGTTACAAACCATCGACCATCAGCAGTTACAACAACTACACCACACCCGTGTGCTCCTGCGGGCACATGGCGAACCGCCTTCCACCTATCTCATTGCCCAAAAGAACGATATTGAGATTATTGATGCCTCTTGCCCTGTGGTGTTGAACTTACAACGCCGCATACGCGAGACGTACGAACAGACGAAAGCGGACGGAGGGCAGATACTTATCTTTGGCAAACCCGGTCACGCGGAGGTCATCGGACTGCAAGGGCAAACGAACAACACCGCTATCGTCATAGAGAACGAGACCGACCTCGACAAAGTCGATTTCTCGCGTCCCATCTACCTCTTCTCCCAAACCACGATGTCTATTCCTGCTTTCCAACAAATTGTGGCTACTATCAACTCTAAACTCTCCACTACTCTAAACTCTAAACTCTCCACTACTCTAAACTCTAAACTCTCCACTCTAAACTGGCACGACACCATCTGCCGCAACGTGGCTAATCGAGTTGAGAACATTCGCAAGTTTGCCTCAGAGCAAGATATCGTTTTCTTTGTCGGGGGCAAAAAGAGTTCCAACGCGAAGGTACTTTTTGAGCACTGCAAAGCCGCCAACCCCAACTCCTACTTCATTGAAAACGAAAACGACCTAGCTACTCTAAACTTAAAAACTACTCTAAACTCTACACTCTCAACTACTCTAAACTCTACACTCTCCACTCTAAACTACAAGATAGGCATTACCGGTGCCACCTCCACCCCCCTCTGGCTCATGGAGCGAATAAAAAAAGAAATATATGATCAAAACAATCGGCGTCTTAACCTCCGGCGGTGACGCACCCGGAATGAATGCAGCAGTACGCGCGGTTACTCGCGCTGCCATCAGTAATAACATCGCAGTCAAAGCCATCTACCGTGGTTACAAAGGTCTGATGGATGGCGAAGTCAAGACTTTTACCACGCAGGATGTCAGTGGCATCATTCAGCACGGCGGTACTATTCTTAAATCGGCTCGCAGTGAGGAGTTCAAGACTCCCGAAGGCAGACAGAAAGCCTACGAGACTCTTTTGCGCGAAGGCATTGACGCGCTTATCGTCATCGGTGGCGACGGTACGTTTACCGGAGCGCGGATGTTATCGCAAGAGCATAACGTTCCCGTCATTGGTATTCCCGGCACTATTGACAACGACCTTTGGGGCACTGATGCTACGATTGGTTACGATACCGCCCTCAATACCATTGTTCACTGCGTAGATACCTTGCGCGATACCGCCACCAGTCACGAGCGCGTCTTTCTTGTAGAGGTCATGGGTCGTGACGCAGGATTCCTTACGCTCAATGCGGCTATTGCCTCGGGTGCCGAAGCAGCTATCATTCCCGAACGTGCCACGATCATGGAGCAGATAGAGGAAGCCATCGGCCAAGGGCGACGTAAGTCGAAGAACTCGTCCATCGTACTCGTTCAAGAGCACGCCATCGAGGGTGGAGCCCAAGCCGTAGCCAAACTCATTGAGCAGGCGCATCCCGAGTATAGTCCGCGTGTGACGATCCTCGGTCACCTCCAACGTGGTGGTTCGCCTACTGCCTTTGACCGCATCTTAGCGTCGCGTATGGGTGTAGCGGCTATCCAAGCGTTATTGGATGACCAGCGAAACGTGATGGTTGGTTTACATGAAGACGAGATACAGTATGTTCCCCTATCCAAGGCGATACAGATAAAGAAAGACGTGAAAGACGACAAATGGCACGCCCTTAAAGTTCTGTCGATCTAACCGCCTTCCTCATCGTCCCTACGTCCCTATCGTTCGTCAAATCGTGGCGAAGATTTGTTGAGGGTTCGTCAGTCCTATGATGCTGCGTAGATGCTCCGTAGATGCTGCGCTACAGACCTTGCGAGGAGAGTGTTTTGAATAGCACAAGTAGCACAGGTAGTTTTACATATACACTCACGCGCGCGTAGGCATATACAGAAATACTTGTGCTACTTGTGCAACCCGTGCAAAGTGCGTAGGGTGCGTATAGTACTTTTACACATACACTCGCACGCGTATGTGTATTTGAAAATAACCCTACGCACTCTACAACCCTACGCAACCCGGAGGTTGCGATGGAAAAGAGAGTTTACTCGCCTGTAAAAATCGTTGGTTGAGCGCTACCTTTTTCAATGCCAATTTGCACCATTATGGTATCAGCACCTACTTTTGCGACCTCTGTCGCAGGAATCATATATTCTTTTTTCATAATTGTTTTCATTGTTGTTAATTATTGATTATTGAATTTTCACGCCTTGCGCGTTGTACTTTTCTCCATCTTTGATAATCATAAATTGATTGTTGATGAAAACTTTCTTTGCGCTTGCGTTCGTTTTGGTACAAATAAGTTCTGTTGGAGTACCATTCGGCATACCAATGAAACGGCGACCTGCTTTTGACGGCGTAGCGGGAGAAGTGGAGATTTCTTCCAGCATCAAATAAGCGCGATAAGCAGGAAGACTAGAACCTATAGCCGCTTTCTTAAACAACGGACCGTCTTCGGTATTTGCCAACATGTGGCACTCAAAGTCTGTCGGAGAAATACCCGTATAAGTACCATGGAGACCATTTTGGTCTTCCTCACTCATTTCAACGGGATTCGACTTCGGATCATACATCCATTGTACACTTGTTCCAATGATATAAGGCACACCGGCTTTGATATCCTCCACTTCAACAGGATCAATGGCTATTTGATTTGCCGCTTCATCATAGTATGCGATAGTGTAGAACGATCCGTTCAGAATTTTAAGAGGAGTGCGATTATAACAGAATGTACCATACTGCCCCGTAGTTAGGTCACGTTTGTATTGATCATAGAGTTCAATGGTTTGACTCGCGGATGCACCATTACTATTCACGGCACGTATACGGAAATAAAGATTTTCGTATGCTCTAAATTCAGAAACTGATATAGAGCCTCGAACTTCACCTTCTCTCCCATAACTAGATGTTACCCACTGATTGATTTTGTATAGGTCGGTAAAATCTTCATCGCGGGCGATATCACAATAATAATCGACATTGTCCAATGGGTTACCGGCAATATCTTGGGTCACAGAGGCTATGCAAACTTGAAGTGTGTAGTCATTATGAGGATACGCATAAGCATATTCCGGTTGTTGGGGAGCATTACCATTTCGTACTCCTGAGAATCCAAATATTCCGGCTACCAAGTCAGATTCTTCATCACTCTCTACATGAATAGATTTAATAGGAAGTTTTGCATCCAATGCATCATTCAAAGGCAAGGCATAGACATATGGACCTCCATCTGTTTCATCAGGACCTGATCCGATTTGTCGAGCAAATAATTTACCATTGGCAGGTGTGAAACCCGGATACCAATCGTAATACGTTAGGGTCGTGCTTTTGGAAGTATTATCAATATAAGTAATCGTCACATCAACATCAATACATCCTCCTGTTACATTACCGGCGGTACCACACATGTATAAGAAACTATAGGCTTCCGGATTTTCAAAAGTAATATCAGCAGTATTGTTATCTTTGGTCAAACGGACGCAATCTTTACCGTCAAATTCTGCCTCTCCCTCCCATAGCAAATTGAACGGAATAGAGATGTTACCTATACCACTGGGGATAGAAATCGCAGGTTTCAGTGCTTTATCAATCCATTGTTGTCCCCAAGAGTTGTTTGTGGCTACTTCGGAGGAATAGAAACCGGCATAATCATCCAATTTGGTTGTTGCCAATTCGTCATTTGCACCGGCAATACCATTGTGATTAAGGCAACTCATTTCCATCGTTATCGGAAGGTTCTGTAAAGGCTCATATAGTTTTGTTGCAATTCTTGCTTTAGAGATACCATATTCATTATGCGCACGCACACGAATGTAATAATTGGAATAATCTTTATCGTTGATAGTGGAAATAAACTGATTGCCGTTTTTCGTTCCGGTTAAAGGTTCGTTCTCAACAATTAACTCCGTGAAGTTCTCATCTGTCGCCACATCGTATGTGAAACTAATCTCGTTTTCGATAGGTTTAGTGGATATTATAGAAATAGTCGTTTTTGCGGGATTGGATTGGGATGTACTATACACAAAGAAAGGATCTGTCGGTGCCCAAGGATTCTTTTTTCCTGTGATTGCAAAAATAGCGACAGCGCAATTGTCACAAGAAGGGCCATCAGTTTCATATTGGAACGTAATTGATTTGAATAATTTTGTAGCACATTCTACTTCTCCTTCCAACATTACTATTGCAGGATATAGCCAAGCATCTCCGTCTTCGTCTCCGCCTCCATGAGGTTGGTCACCATCTTGCCAAGCAAAACGAACGGCACCCTTTTGAGCATCATATTCATCCCCTTGGTTGTATTCATTTAATAATAACCTTCCCGATTGGGTAGTGCCATCTGTATAAGTTACAGTGACTTGCAGATTGGAAATTGAGCCAATGGAAGTGCCCAAGATGTATAACTCATCATAATTATCTGCGGAAGCGAAATTAATCGTTACAGGATCTCCTCCGGGCATTATGCAAACACAATCGTTTCCCATAAAAGGCTCATTAGAATCCATTCTTGCAGGTTCCGCCCAAGGATCAGTAGGAATCAGTCCTGTCCATTGCAAATGGAATGGGATGGGTTGAGAATCCGGTTCCTTGTCGTTTGTACATTCAATAATCGGCTTAATTGCTCGTTGCGACCAATTTATAAGATTAGGTACGAATTCGACCTGATCTTCGCGGTACGGCCACAAATAAGCCGCGGTTTGCTCAGAGAAGAAGCCAACGGTGAAATCTCCTCTTTCAGGCTTAATTCCTCCAATGTTACACTCACTTAGTGGTTCCGGAGTAGCCTCCCACACCCCACAACGATATACCTTTCCGAATCCGGAAATCGCATTACAATTAAGGCTACTCGGATCGAACATAATTGGCTCATAAGTAGAAACCATTTGTCCGAGTGCGTTCATACTTAACAATAGTGCCATCGCACAAATTGCTATTGTTTTGAATTTTCTCATAAGCTTAAAATTTAATTGTTAATAATTATTGTTAGTTAAATTGTTTCTATAACTTACTATATATCAATAATTTACCCCCCCCATTTCTGGGGAGGGCAATTGCTTTTACTCTATATTTGTATTACTTGGTGGCATTTATTGGGGGCACGATTATTTGACCGCTAATTGTTCAAATCGAAAAATATAATTATCTTTCTCGTAGGACAAAGATAAATTGCCTGTTGAGATTATATCCATACCGATTACCATGTGTACAGGCAATAAGGGAAGAACATCTACTTGAACACACCACTTGTCATTTTCCGACATAGCCACGATACATTCTGACTCCCAGCCATCTGCTATACCGGCACTACCCTCAACATGAATCTCAGTTCCACGGCTAAGTTGCAGAGCATCGCTAACTTCTTGACTAATCGCAGAATGTTGAGAACCCGTATCTAAGATAGCATCAATTATACATTGTTCGCCAGTCAACGGATTCGCCAACAGACACGGGACGTATATCACGTCGCATTGGGCGGGTAAAGTTAACTCTAACATATTCGTGTTCTTTTCCTGTATTAATACTTTGTGCTTGTTGCCTTGGTCTATCACCAATTGGCAAACTGAATCCCATAAAATGTGTCATAATTTTTTAGATTTAGAGTAGATACCTTGTGATAGTTTTCCATTTTCGGCTGCAAAGGTACAACTTTTTTTTGATATATGCAAATTTATTTGCAAAATTTATCGCAATGCTAAGAAAATCTAAACAAGAAGGACAAAAAATCTATGTACATCCTACGTACATCCTACGAAGTGGTCCCGAGATTGATAC
>JAKSNE010000043.1 GCA_024400135.1 Paludibacteraceae bacterium | reverse complement strand
ACACAATCTTCGTTTCGTGGTCAAGGTTCTTGCGTCCTTTGAACAAGATCTTACATGTAGGGTCGTTCTTCAGCACCAGATCTACTGAGGTGCGGAAATGGTCGTGCAAGGGTGTGCGTTTCCATACACGTATATGCTGTCCTTTGCGCTTGCCGAACTTATACACTTGTGTTTGGATAATCACACTTAGACTCTCCATCAAGAACACACCGCAAAGGATGGGCAGTAGCAGTTCCTTGTGGATGATGACGGCACTCACACCGATGATACCGCCAATAGCCAACGAACCGGTATCACCCATAAAGACTTGCGCCGGGAAACCATTCCACCAGATAAAGCCGATCAGTGCGCCTACGAATGCGGCAAGGAACACAACCAGTTCCTCGCTGCCGGGGATATACATCACATCGAAATAGTCAGCCCACACCGTACTACCGCTCACGTACGCGAGCACAATCAGTGCTGCCCCAATGATTGCCGAGTTGCCGGCACACATCCCGTCCAGTCCGTCGTTGAGGTTGGCTCCGTTGCTCACGGCGGCGACTACGAGGATGGTCAGTATCACGAAGAAGATCCAGCCGGCACGATATTTATTCTCCTCACCGAGGAAAGAGAAGATATCGGCGTAGTTGCAGTTGTGGTTCTTGAAGAACGGTATCGTGGTGCGTGTAGATTTGACATCGGGTGTCTTTTCGACGATTTCGATATTGTTTTCTACGCGTGAAGTCACGGTCTCGTTCATTACTGCCATCGGACTATAACGAAGTGTCAAACCGACGATGAGACCGAGCAACACTTGTCCGCCAATCTTCACCCAACCGTTGATACCGTCTTTGTTGTGTTTGAAGGTCTTGATATAGTCGTCCGCAAACCCGATTCCGCCAAGTAGTACGGCGGTCACGAGCATGAGCAGCATATACACGTTGTTCAGTCGCCCGAGTAGCAGGCAAGGGACAATGATACTCACTAAAATCACAATTCCGCCCATCGTCGGAACACCTTTCTTGCCCACATTGAAGGGGTCGGTCTTCTCGTCTCGTTGGGTCTCGGAGATGTTCTTGCGGTGCAGCAAGTTAATGAAGTAGTCTCCGAAGAAAATACTGATTAGTAACGCAATCACGGCGGCAATAATCGCCCTAAAGGAGATATAGGTCATCAACCTTGCTCCCGGGAAAGAACCTAAATACGCAAATAAATTGTATAACATTTTCTTAAATTTTAATTCATCATTTCTTAGCCAAAGGCACGATTACTTCATCATTTAGCCACTTAGTGGCGGTTCAATTCATCATTCACAAATACTTCCTTACCACTTCGTGGTCATCAAAATGGTGCTTCACACCTTTGATAATCTGGTAGTCCTCGTGTCCTTTACCGGCAACGAGGATAACGTCTCCTGCCTTCGCCATCAAGCACGCTGTCTTGATCGCCATCTCGCGGTCCTCAATCACCAGTGTACTCTTCATCTGCTCCTCGCTCAGTCCGTCGGTCATGTCGCGAAGGATATCCTTCGGCTCCTCATCGCGTGGGTTATCGCTCGTGAGAATCAGTTGGTCTGAGCCTTCTTTGGCTATCTGCGCCATCATCGGGCGTTTGCCTTTGTCGCGGTTACCGCCACAACCTACCACTGTAATCAATTGCCCTTTGTCGTTCAGTATCTCGCGAATGGTCTGTATCACGTTATCCACCGCATCGGGTGTGTGGGCATAGTCGATGATTGCCGTCCACCCTTTGGGGCTGCGTATCGCCTCAAAACGACCATTGACGGGTGTCAGTGTTGATAGTGTCCGTAGCACATCCAACTCATCAAAACCAAGGCACAGAGCCGTGCCGTAGATGCAGAGAAGGTTACTGACGTTAAAACGTCCTACCAGTGGCACGAACACTTCCTTGCCGTTGATGTTGAGCATCATTCCTTCAAATCCTTCCTCTAAGATCTGTGCCTTATAATCGGCTAAGGCGCGGATGGAGTAGGTGTGTACCTTTGCTTTCGTGTTCTGCGTCATCACGAGTCCGTTCTTATCGTCTTTGTTCGTGACCGCAAAAGCGTTTTTCTTCAGTCCGTCAAACAGTCTCTTCTTCGTATCGCGATAGTTATCAAACGTCTTGTGGTAGTCGATGTGGTCGCGTGTGAGGTTGGTAAACATCGCCCCATCGAAGTCCAGTCCGGCAATGCGCTCTTGCGCAATGGAGTGGCTGCTGACTTCCATAAAACAGTACTCGCAACCCCTATCCACCATCTGCCGCATCAGCCCATTTAGTGCCAACGCATCAGGTGTGGTGTGGGTGCTGGGTATCGCTTCGTCTTCGATATAGTTCACTACTGTTGAGAGCAAGCCCGCCTTGTGACCTAACGCGCGCACGAGTTTATATAATAAGGTGGCAATCGTCGTCTTTCCGTTCGTTCCTGTCACGCCCACTAACGTCAACTGCTCGCTTGGTCTGCCGTAGAAATTACTGGCCATCAGTCCGAGTGCTTGGTTCGTATCCTTGACTTGGATATACGTGCAGTCCGCGCTTAGGTGCTCCGGCATCACTTGGCAAACAATCGCTTTTGCGCCTTGTGCCACGCATTGGTCAATGAACGTGTGCCCATCCACGGCGGTACCGGTCTGCGCTACGAACACTTCGCCGGAACGAATCTTGCGGGAGTCAAACTCGATTCCGCTAACCTCGACTTCCATCGAACCTTGTACACTTTCGATGGCGATGTCTTTCAATAAATCGTGTAGTTTCATATAGGTCGTTTGTTATTAGTTTACCATTTCTTCATCACCAAACTATCCCCCTCAAACGTGTAATAATCCGAATACGCAATCGTCTTCTCCGCAATGATTCTCACTACGTTACCGCAGTCGTAACCGGCATCGTAGGAAGGATAGTTCTTCGGGTTTTGTATCATGCAGAGGCACGTATATTGCGGATTTTCTTCTGGGAAATACCCTACAAATGTCATTCGGTGGTTGCGTCCCGAATAATGACCATTCATGAATATCTGTGCCGTACCCGTCTTACCGGCTATGTGTACTAAGTCACTCTGCGCCTTATAGGCTGCTATATGCCCTTTCCATGTGCGCACACTCGCCGTTCCTAAGTGGTTGTCCCAAACTACGTCGTGTAAGCATGACCGTATATCGTTCAGCGTTTTATCGCTGCAAATACTCGATTTTAGCACCTCTGTGCCAAATGTCTCTACGGCTTCGCCGTTCTGCTGTATCTCGCTTACGATATACGGACGAATCATCTTGCCGTCATTGGCAATGGCGTTATAGAAAGCGATAATCTGCATCGGACTCAACTCTACCGAATAACCATACGCCATCTTCGATATCGTCACTGTGTCGTTGGGGATATCAATACGAGCCGGTTCGTAACCCGGTATCTCGCAGTACATCGAGTCTTTGAGACCCATCTTTGTCAGTTTCTTTACGAACTTCTGGGCACTGCCTCCATACGCTTTGGTGATAATCTTCGCCAGTGCGATATTCGAGGAGATAGCTAACGCACTGCGTACCGTATAGATCGTGTCCTTCGGGTGGGAATCGTAGTGTCTGGCGGAGAAGTACCTCCAACCATCTTTATAAACTTTCACCGTGTCGTATATATCCACTTTACCATCGTCTAAGGCAGCCACGAGAGCAATCGTCTTAAACGTACTACCCGGTTCTACGCGCATCACGGCGTGGTTTTGCATCTCGTAATACTCACCTGCATTGGTGCGGTCGAGGTTACTGATGGCACGCACCTTACCCGTCTGCGTCTCCATCAAGATACAACAGCCCCAATCGCCTGCCACTTCCTCTAACTTCGTACGTAGGGTAGAGGAGACGATGTCTTGCAAGTCGGCATCGAGCGTAGTGATAATATCCATTCCGTCTTCAGCTTCTTGCAGGATGACGTTCTCGTAACGCCCGCCAATCTTCTGGCGACGACTCAGTCCGTCTTTGCCTCGCAACTCTTTCTCAAATCGCTTCTCCAATCCGGCATTGCCTTCTCCGCTCTCGCCGTAGATACTGCCTATGGTTCGTGACGCTAACTCGCCAAATGGTTTGATACGTCGGTGCTGTTCGTCAAACGTGATACCGCTCTTGTATTTGCCTTTCTTTACCAACGGCAATTGCTCAATCTGTTTCTTTTGGATATAATTGATGCGTTTCGGACTGAGTTGGATCACGCTGCCCGAATAGCCCTTGCGTCTGGGGGTCTTGAACGAACGAATCATCTTATCCTTGTACTCGCCCGGAGTCTTATCGCCAATGATTCTACTCAGTCCTTGCGCGAGCTCGCCCACGTGCGAATAGAATAAGGTGTCGCCGCCTAAGTGCAATGCCTCCACACGTGTATCCATGTTGACGTAATATTGGGGCATACTTCCTGCCAATAGCCGCTCCTCGCAGTCAAGGATGTTTCCTCGCGTCGCCGGTACTACTTGGTTGTTTTTGATTTGGTTCTCCGCTATACGTATCCATTGTTCGCGTTCGGCAGTCTGAATAACCACAATCTTCACCAGCACGGCGAGGAATCCCGCTGTGATAAGAAGGAAGATGAGGGCAAACCTCAGAATCGTATTTCGTTCTTTGTCGCTCATTCGTAATTCGGAATATAAAGCACCGGCTCGCGGTTTTGTTTCACTTTGCTATTGTTGTTTAGTAGGGCAGCACTAATCGTGGACTGCCTTGTTTGTTCTACGCGTTTGGCAGAGATGGTGAGGTACTCCATCTTTGCGTCTTTGACCTCTTTTTTGAGGTCACTTAGGTAGCGTTGCTGCTTCATCGACCCGTATCCGCAAGCGATATAAATGAATACCAGCACCCCGATGAGCCCCATCAGTTTGTACTGTTTCTTCATCCATTCCCTTTGCAACAGCTCCCCATTCAACCACGATTGTACTCTCTTAATATCCATTTTAGTTATAATTTCTCCGCAATTCTCAGTTTCGCCGATCGACTTCTCGGATTGCGCTCCACTTCGTCCTTATCCGCCATCAACCCTTTCTCAATCACCTTAAACGGTGTCAGCGCATTGCCATAAAAATCTTTCTCTATCTCTCCCGTCAGATTTCCTGACCTCAAAAAGTTCTTTACAATTCTGTCCTCTAACGAGTGGTACGTCAACACCACCAGTCTTCCGCCGGGCGCAAGCAAGTCCCGTGCCGCACAAAGCATCGCCTTTAGTGCTCCTAACTCATCATTCACCTCTATCCGTAGTGCTTGGAACACGAGGGTCAACATCTTCTTCTCCATCGGATTCGCCTCTTCCGCTTTTTTCCCAATCAGTGCCTCCACTAACTCCTCAATCCGTTGTATCCCTCCTTCTTCACATCCTCCCCTTCGGGGGGAGGCTTGATGGGGGCTTCCTGCCGCTTGTTTAATCTTCTTCGCTAACATCCTACTATTCTTCAATTCACCGTAGAGGTACAGCACCTTCGCCAGTTCCTCTTCACTATACGTGTTCACGATATCCGCTGCGGTTTTGCCTCCTTCACGGTTCATACGCATGTCGAGAGGTCCGTCAAATCGGAAACTGAATCCTCTTTCCGCCGCATCAAAGTGGTGAAAACTAACGCCTAAGTCGGCAAGTAATCCGTCAATCTGTTTGACCCCATAGTAGTCCATAAAGTTCTTGAGGTATCGGAAGTTACTATGCACGAACTGCCACTGTTCATTCCCCACCACCTCCAGTCTATTCACCTTCGCATTCTCGTACGCCTCAATATCCTGATCAAAGGAATATAACTTACCGTCCTTCAATTCATCATTCAGCCCGTTAGGGCGGTTCAATCCATCATTCTTCAGCAATTCCTTCAAGATTGCTGCCGTGTGCCCTCCTCCTCCGAACGTCACATCCACATATACTCCCCCCGGACGAACCTTCAGTCCCTCCACTGTCTCCTTCAACATTGCCGGTATATGGTACACTTCATTCATCATTTTCTCCCCATTTTTTCTCTCAGTTTCTTCGCCAACTCTACCGGCTCCAGTTTTTTCTCGCTGAATGTCTTCGGGCTCCACAACGCAAATCGGTCGAGCATTCCGACAAACACATACGTCTTATCTTCTACGGGCAGCGTCTTCTTCGATATCAACACCCGTCCTTGCCCGTCGATGTCGAGCATCTCTGCCTCTGCCATAAACTGCATGAGCAATAACTGGTCTTCGGGATTCCACTCGTCCAACGCATCGCGCAGGGCTTCTACCTTGGCATTCCATGTTGGTTCGGGATAGAAAATCAGACACTCATTATCGGTATCTCTCCGCATAATAATGTGCTTGGACTCCATCTCTGCCAATATCTTCCGATAGCCGGACGGAATAAATATCCGCCCCTTCTCATCGAACTTTACCTCAATGTTTCCTAAAAATGTATTCATAACAAAAATCATTTCACGCTGCAAAGATACAAAAAATATTTGATATACACCACTTTTCCCCACAAAAAATTTTAATTTTTTATTATTAACAACTTATCAACACGTAAAAACCATTACTAATACGCTAAATATTAGGTATTTATAATACTTATTAACATTGTGGGGTAAAGTGGGGTGTAAATAGAGGGTAGGGAATAGGGGGTGTTTGCGTGAACAGAAGGGCATAAAAAGAAAAAAGACGTCATCGCGACGTCTATTTTTCCAAGGTATTAGTCTGTTAAATTTTTAAGGTACAAAAAAGATTGTGTTGTATCAATTTCGAGTGCAAAATTACTGCTTTTTTTTGATATATACAATAGCATTTTCTATGTTTAGCAACACATTTTGCTATATCGACCTATCAAAAAATTATGTTATAAAACATATTTAGCAAAATATGCCCCCTTTTTTACCTCATTTTTTTGCCAATTCGATCACCTCTAAATCCATGATTTTTTCCTTATCAATGGTGAACCTCAGAAGGGTCTGTACGGTTTGCCAACCTTGCTTACCGGCAGCACCCGGATTCATGGTCAAAAATCCGTATGTGGAGTCGTATTGAACCTTCAGTATATGGCTATGTCCGCAGACAAACAAGTTCGGTTTCTCTTTGGCAAACATAGGCAGTAGCCATGGGTTATAGCGTCCCGGATAGCCACCAATGTGCGTCATCAATACGTTAACATCCTCTATGCGGAAGCGGTAGAACTCACTCAAACTATATCTCACGTCCCCGCTATCCATATTTCCATACACCGCCCTTGTGGGTTTGAACTCCCGCAAAGCTTGTAGTACCTCCGCACTGCCTATATCGCCGGCGTGCCAAATCTCGTCCACGTCCTTAAAATACTCAAAGACGCGCTTGTCGAGGTAACCGTGGGTGTCTGATAGTAGTCCAATTCTTGTCATCTTCTCTTAATTTTCGTTTCTATGAAAAACCGGCTGCAAATATACAACAAAAATTTGGAATGTGCAAATAAATTATGCTTTTTTAGGCAAAAAGATGTAATCTGACAACAAAAAGGACTAAAAAATCTACGGGAGCTTGCTCACAGTAATTTTTGGAGGACTTTTGGTTATAGGGCATAGCCCTGCCTAAAAAACGCAATTCTTTGCTCATTTTAATAAATACGCGACCGTACATTCGAGGTGGGCGAGCGCAGCGAGGTCGGTGTCCTCGAAGTACAACTTTTTTCCCATATATGCAAATATTGTTGTGTTTTTTCTGTGTTTTAACGCTCCTTTTGAGTCGAGGGTCGGTCGACACTCACTCGACACTCTCTCGAGGGTCTCGTTCCTCTCATTTTTAACTATAAACTTTCAACAACTCTACACTCTAAACTCTCCACT
>JAKSNE010000042.1 GCA_024400135.1 Paludibacteraceae bacterium | reverse complement strand
TTTCAACGGAGTGGTCTTTCAGCGTAGCGGTCTTTATGTTGTGTCCCATAAAAATAAGGAAACAGAACAGCAACGCTGCACCGCCAATACCCGTGATAAATCCTTCCGTTGTAGAGATTGAGCCAAGGGAGCGTTCCGACAAGGACATCGGTCGCGTATAAGTGGCAAACATAAGTACCAGCACGCCAGCAAGGATATTCCAAGGCATATCAAAGCGGCGACAACTTTTTTGGCTGGTGATAGGACAGATAAGGGCTGCACAACCCAAAATAACAAAGACATTGATGGTGTTACTGCCCAAGATATTCGTGATGGCAAGGTCTGTACTACCTTCACCCACAGAGATCATATTTACCACAAACTCCGGCAGGCTTGTGCCAAACGCCACAATCGTAAGACCAATAACGAGGTCACTCACGTTATACCGTTTCGCCAAACCGCTGGCACCATCTACGAGCCAATCGGCACCCCTGACCAAGAGCACAAAACCCACTAACAAGACCGCAATCAGCGACCACGTGGTACTTAATAATATTTCAAAAATAGAATCAAACATTAAACAAGAAATGCATTATATCTCCATCTTGAACCAAATACTCTTTACCTTCCACACCCATCTTTCCGGCAGCGCGACAAGCGGCTTCGCCACCGAGGGTGATATAATCTTCGTACTTAATCACTTCGGCACGAATAAACCCTTTCTCAAAATCTGTGTGAATAACACCGGCACATTGCGGAGCTTTGCTTCCGGCGCGGAACGTCCACGCGCGCACCTCGTCACTTCCTGCGGTAAGGAACGTGCGAAGATTGAGTAAGGCGTAAGCGGATTTGATGAGACGGTTGACACCACTTTCTTGTAACCCTATCTCCTCAAGGAACATCTGACGCTCCTCGTAGGTCTCTAATTCCGCTATCTCGCTCTCAATCTTAGCTGCCAAAACAAGCACTTGGGCGTTCTCGTCTTTGACCGCCTCTTTGACCTGTTCCACATATTGATTACCCTTAACAGCCGAAGCTTCATCCACGTTGCACACGTACATCACCGGTTTATTCGTAAGTAGGAACATCTCCTTGGCAACGGCTTGTTCCTCTTTGGTCTCAAGTTCTACCGTTCGAGCCGCCTTGCCTTGACTGAGTGCCGCTTGGTATTTCTGTAGCACCTCCACGGCGAGTTTGGCCTGTTTGTCCCCACCGACACGTGCCTGTTTCTCTATCTTTTGCAGACGCGATTCCACGGTCTCTAAGTCCTTGAGTTGCAGTTCGGCATCAATGACCTCTTTGTCTCTAACCGGATCCACACTGCCGTCAACGTGTACTACGTTCTCGTCATCGAAACAGCGTAGCACATGAATGATAGCGTCCGTCTCGCGGATGTTCGCAAGGAACTGATTGCCCAATCCTTCGCCCTTGCTGGCACCTTTGACCAAACCGGCTATATCTACAATCTCCACCGTGGTAGGGATAACCCCACGTTCGGGTTTGCATAACTCACCGAGTTTGATGAGGCGCTCATCGGGTACTGTGATTACGCCTACGTTCGGCTCAATCGTACAAAAAGGGAAATTGGCGGATTGCGCCTTGGTATTACTTAAACAATTAAATAGTGTGGATTTGCCTACATTCGGCAGTCCCACGATACCGCATTTTAATGACATAATATTATTTAGTTTAATGTTTAGAGTTTAGTGTTTAGAGTTGTTGAGAGTTCAAAAGTTAAAAGTTAAAAAGTTCATTGGCTCTGATGAGCCATCGTTTTGAAAAAACGAATAACTATAAACTAATTAAACTCTACACTATAAAACTTCTCTAAACTCTAAACTCTACACTCTCAACTATTAGACTGCATTTTGCAAACGCAATCTACTTGCTTTCTCTATCTTCTCTTGCGCGTACGCCTTGGTGATCGTAAACGATGCGGACGGGATATCGAACATGATGTCAATCATTATCGTCTCCATCAGGTTCCTCAATCCTCTGGCACCCACCTTATACTCAATCGCTTTATCTACGATATAATCCAAAGCCTCGTCGTCAAAACTGAGCGCTATACCGTCCATAGCCAGCAGTTTCTGATACTGCTTGGTCAGGGCGTTCTTAGGTTCAATCAAGATACGACGCAACGCCTCTCTATCCAACGGCTGAAGATAGGTTAATATCGGCAAACGACCGATGATCTCGGGTATCAATCCAAACGACTTGAGGTCTTGCGGAGCGATATATTGGAGCAAGTTGTTCTTATCTATCTTCTCCGTCTCTTTGCTTGCCTCAAAACCGACCACCTGGGTGTTGAGTCGTTGGCTAATTTTCCGTTCTATTCCGTCAAACGCACCGCCGCAAATAAACAAAATATGTTGCGTGTTAATATGCAAAAACTCTTGTTCGGGGTGTTTGCGTCCGCCTTCGGGGGGCACATTCACAACAGCCCCTTCGAGCAACTTCAGCAGTCCTTGTTGTACACCTTCGCCAGACACGTCGCGCGTGATAGACGGGTTATCCGACTTGCGAGCAATTTTGTCGATTTCATCGATAAAAACAATGCCCTGTTCGGCTTTGTTGGTATCGTAATTTGCCTCTTGCAATAACCTCACAAGCAGCGACTCTACGTCCTCGCCCACATAACCGGCTTCGGTCAATACGGTAGCATCAACGATAGCGAAGGGCACCTTAAGCATCTTGGCAATCGTTCGGGCGAGCAAGGTCTTACCCGTACCCGTCGAACCGACCATGATGATGTTACTCTTCTCTATCTCGACTCCGTCCTCTTCTTTGGGTTGCAGCAGACGTTTGTAGTGGTTATAAACCGCCACAGACAAGAACCGTTTGGCGTCGTCTTGACCAATGACATACTGGTCTAAGAAAGACTTAATCGCGTGGGGTTTGGGAAGGTCTTCTAACTTAAGCAATTCACCTTGTTTGGCTTCCCGAGCGAGGATCGTTTGGAGTTGTTTATAACCCGTGTTGATACATTCAAAACAGATAAAACTGCCATCCTCTTGTCCGGCAAACATACGACTGCCCAAGTCTCTACCACAGAATGCACACTTTTGTTCTTTACGCGCCATCTTATTTGCCTTTCTTCGTATAGATAGAGTCAATCATGCCGTATGCCAAAGCCTCTTTCGAGGTCATCCAGAAGTCGCGATCCGCATCTTCGCGAATGCGCTCAATCGTTTGACCCGAATGGTCTGCAATAATCTGATATAACTCGTCTTTTAACTTCAGAATCTCTTTCGCGGTGATCTCGATATCCGAGGCTTGACCTTGGATACCGCCCATCGGTTGGTGAATCATCACGCGGCTATGAGGTAAGGCGGCACGCATTCCCTTCTCGCCGGCAACCAGCAGTACCGCACCCATACTGGCAGCCATACCCGTGCAGATCGTACCTACCTTACTTGAAACGAACTGCATCGTATCGTAGATACCCAATCCGGCATATACGCTACCACCCGGCGTATTCAAATAAATACTGATGTTTCGGTCACTGTCTGCCGAATCTAAGTACAATAGTTGTGCTTGAATCACATTGGCGGTATAGTCATTGATCTCTGTGCCAAGGAAGATGATACGGTCCATCATTAAGCGAGAGAACACGTCCATCTGGGTCACATTTAACTGTCTCTCCTCTAAGATAGAGGGAGAGATATAATCAGCAGAGGCTTGCATCACGTTCTCCACGTGCATCGTATTCAAACCTTGCGACTTTGCAAACTTTAAAAAATCATTCATCATTTTACTTTCACTTTCACTTTTCACTTTCACTTTACTAAATAAGGAGTCACGAGCAAATGACTCCTTATTTATATATATACGTGCGCGTATATTATGCGGCTTCTTTCTTCAGCGCTTTACGTTTGTCTTGTGCGTTCTGGATAGCGTACGAGATGCTCGGAGCGATACACATACTCGAGAACGAACCTACCACCATACCGACGAGCAGAGCGAATACGAAACCGCGAATGCTCTCGCCACCGAAGATAAAGATAGCCAACAACACTACCATCGTGGACATCGAGGTCGAGAACGTACGACTGAGCGTGCGGTTGATAGCGTCGTTGATGTTCTGTTGTTTGTCGCGCTTCGGATACAACGTGATGAACTCACGCAGACGGTCGAAGATAACCACCGTGTTGTTGATGGAGTAACCGATAACCGTCAAGATAGCTGCGATAAACGCTTGGTCAATCTCCATAGAGAAAGGCATTACCTTCCAAAGGATAGCGTAGCTACCAAGTACCAAGATCGTATCGTGTGCCAATGCCACAATCGAACCTACAGAGTAAGCGAGGTTGCGGAAACGCAGTAAGATATACAAGAAGATACCAATCAATGCGCAGATAACGGCAATGAACGCAGCGGTTGTGATATCGTCAGCAATAGCAGGACCAACCTTTTGGCTTTGCATGATACCTACCTCCGGATTGATCTCCGTCGATTTGAATTGATCTAAGGTGATATCCTCTGCTAAGTAAGGTTTGCAACCTTGATATAACAATGCCTCAATCTCGTCATCCACGTTCTCGTCGTTGTCATTGATCTTGAAGTTCGTAGAGATACGTACTTGATTATCGTTACCAATCGTGATCACACGAATCGTCAGGTTCTCACCTTCGGGGTTCTGTGCTGCAAAAGCATCCGTTACGGTTTTCTCTACCTCTGCCGTATTCACCGGTTGAGCGAAACGTACCACGTAGTTGCGACCACCCGAGAAGTCAATACCTAAGTTCAGTTTACCGAATACATGAGGCTCCAAACCAAGAACACCAACAATACAGAACACGCCTGCAACAAGGTACCACACTTTGCGTTTTCCAACCCAATCAACATTGATATTCTGCAAGAAGTTCTTCATCAACGGAGTGGTGAAAGGTAATTCTTTCGCATCATCACGCTTAGCGTAGGCTGTTAACCACAGACGAGTCAAGAACACTGCCGTCAAGAACGACGAGATAATACCAATCATATATGTTACGGCGAAGCCCTTGATAGGACCGGTACCGAAGATAGCGAGGATAGCACCCGTCAAGAAACTCGTCACGTTAGCATCCACAATAGCGGAGATAGCTCCGTGGAAACCGTCTTCGATGGCTTTACGCATCTGCTTACCGGCTTTCATCTCTTCACGGATACGCTCGAAGATAAGCACGTTAGCATCCACTGCCATA
This sequence comes from Paludibacteraceae bacterium, assembly GCA_024400135.1. Classification (GTDB taxonomy): domain Bacteria; phylum Bacteroidota; class Bacteroidia; order Bacteroidales; family Paludibacteraceae; genus Colicola. Next base: position 2,599 of record JAKSNE010000042.1, on the reverse strand, counting down.
CCTAAGGTCAGCACGATACCTGCAATACCCGGCAATGTCAGTACTGCCGAGAACGAAGCGAGGATACCAACCAGCAATACCACGTTGCATAGCAAAGCACCATCGGCAATCAGACCCGGAATCAAGCCGTAGTACAGAATCATGTAAAGCAGAATCAGGATGAAACCGATGATGAAACTGATCATACCGGCGTGAATAGCTTCTTGACCCAACGAAGGACCTACAACGTCCTCTTGGATAATACGAGCAGGAGCGGGCATCTTACCGGACTTCAAGGTGTTAGCCAAGTCCTTTGCCTCTTCTACGGTGAAGTTACCGGTGATTTGGCTGTTACCGCCGGCAATCTCGTTTTGTACAGTTGGGAAACTATATACGTAGTTATCCAATACGATAGCAATCGATTTACCAATGTTATCTTTCGTGATACGTTGCCATGCTTTCGCACCTTCAGCGTTCATAGACATGGATACGTTAGCGTAAGCGCTCAGTTGGCTAAAGTCAGCCTTAGCGTCGGTGATAACGTCACCTTCCAACGAAGCGCGACCATCACGTTGTGCCTTCAAGGCTACTAATTGATATACGGTCTCAGCCTCGTCAATAGCCTTCACCGTCCAGCGCAGACGAAGGTCACGAGGTAATACTTGCTTAGCAATCGTCGAGTTCAACATCTCCATCACGCGAGCCGTATCGGTATAAAGAACCATACCTACCACCGGACCACGATATGCTTGACCTTGTGCATTGATACTCGGGTTCAGAACAGCAAACAAAGGATTCTTTGCTTTGTACTCCTCAATAGCCTCTGCTTGAGCAGCCTCTGCCTCCGCTGTCGAGTCATTCAGCAATGCCTCAATATCATCGCTCTCGCTTTTTACTTCCGGCTTTTGACTTGCAGCTTCCGACTTTTGACTTTCTGCTAATTTTCCATATTCACTATTGATTTGTGCGATAGCCGGCAGGATCTCGCTGAAATCATACGTCTCCCAGAACTCCAAGTTCGCACTTCCTTGTAAGAGTTTGCGCACACGTTCAGGCTCTTTAATACCCGGCAACTCAATCAAGATACGACCCGATTGGCTGAGTTTCTGAATGTTCGGTTGTACAACGCCGAAACGGTCGATACGTGTACGTAATACGTTGAACGAGTTGTCAATAGCACCTTCAACTTCTTCGCGAACGACTTTCTCTACCTCGGCATTCGTCGAGTTCAGTGTCACTTTGTCTTTGAGTTCAAAAGTGGAGAATACACTGGCGAGTTGAGCGTTAGGATCAACCTCGTTGAACGACTCAATGAACAATGTCACGAAGTCTGCTCCGCTCGATTTTTGTTTTTGTTTAGCCAACTCCATAGCTTGGTTAAACGTGTTAGAGGTGTTGTAACCCGATAACGCACGCAGGATCTCAGGTACGCTAACCTCCATGGTTACGTTCATACCACCCTTCAAGTCCAGACCGAGGTTTAACTCTTTCTCGCGGCACTCCTTAAGGGTGAAACCACACCATACTTTCTGAGAAGAAAGCGAGTCGAGATAATAATACTCTTTCGCTGCATCTCCTTGGGCATACTCCTTCGCTTTCTTGTTGTAGTGCGAAGTGACTACATTAAAGGACAAATAAAAGGCACTTGCAAGTCCGAAGACGATGGCCAAAATCCTTACTAAACCTTTGTTTTGCATAATGTTTTTGTTGTTTTATTGATTATTATTAAATAAGCTTTTTGCACTGCGCAGGCGCACACCTACGCAAAATAGCGTACAAAGGTACGACATTTTTTTGGATTACACAAATTTTTTTGCGTTTTTTTGCAAAAAAACCACAAATCACAATTCAAAAACCTCAAATCAATGCGCTTTTGCGACTGTTGCCACACTAATTTGGCACCCTTTGATGGGAATCATCGCCTTGATACATGATTGTAACGTGGAACCGGTTGTGATCACATCGTCCACCAAAAGGATGTGTTTCCGATAGAGTTCTTCGGGATGATTGACCGCGAAGATGTGTGAGACGTTTTGCTGGCGGCTATCCACTAACAAAAGTGCTTGGTGAGGGTTGTTGATGAGGCGTTGTACGTGGTCAAGATGGTCCATCGGGATATCCGTTGCTTCACTTATTCCCTTCGCGATATATTCGGCTTGGTTGTAGCCTCTTTCTCTTAATCGTTTTGGGTGCAAAGGGATAGGAATAATTAGGTCTATACCATCCATAAATCCCGCTTCGCCTAATCGTTGACCGAAGGCTTTGCCTAAGTGATACCCAATCATCGGGCGGTTTTTGTACTTCATCTGTTGGATGAGTTTTTTCACTTTAGGCTCGGCGTAGTGCAGCCAAGCGGCACCTCGTACGAAATTCGGGATATTAGTGAACTTGTCTTCGGTTATATTTCCTCGCGTTTGTATCTGTTCGGTTTGAGGCAGTTGTTGCAGACAGGAGGGGCATACTTGTCCCTCTTCCTCTACGACCACTTGCCCGCAACAAGGGCAGATAGACGGAAAAATAACTGATAAGAGTGCATTTTTCACCATTCTAAATGCAAAGGTAGTAAAAATTTTTGACACACACAAATATTTTTACATTTTTATTTGCATATATCAGAAAA
>JAKSNE010000041.1 GCA_024400135.1 Paludibacteraceae bacterium | reverse complement strand
TTGATACGGTTGACGGCATTCGCCAATCCTAAGCCGATTGCCGTTCCGTCTTCAATCATACCAAACTGCACGGACTTGAAGAGGTTAACGAGCACCGCATGATCCGTAGTAAGCGGACATTGCGTAAAACTCTCACCGGCAAAGACCACGAGACCGATGTTATCGTTAGGACGGTCGATGACGAAGTCCTGTGCTACGGTTTTGGCTGCTTCGAGACGGTTAGGACGCAAGTCTTCGGCAAGCATCGTACCGGATATATCGAGTGCCATCATAATGTCGATACCTTCCGTCGATTGGCTCTGCCAGCGGTTGCTGAGTTGGGGACGAGCCAAAGCGAAACTAAGGCAGATGATGGCTATCGACTGTAGCACAAAAGGCACGTGAATGAGCCAAACCCGAAGAGACTTGGGCTGGTTCTTGAACGGCGACGCAGAGGATAGCTGTAGGCTTGCGTCGGCATTCCTCATCTTCCGAATGTACCAATAGATGACGGGTACGAGGAAGAGAAGAAGGAGTAAGTAATATGGGTTGTGAAATGTCATTGTTTAGCGGGTTTAGTTAAACTTGTTCAACTTGTTCAACCTATTTCGGAGTAGTCTCATGAACGAAGTCGTAAGCGGAGCTGAGGGACTGTTCGTTCTCGTCGGGAGTGGTGGACCACTTAGCGAACTTAACGAGGTCTGCCAGTGTGAGCATCTGCTTGAGGTTGTCGTATAGGTCTTTTCTATCGGAGAGCAGTCCTTTCATCGCTCGTAGCGTCTCGTCAGAGGTCTTCTCGGACGAAGACACATCGAAGCGTCCGGCTATATATTCGCGAACGACATCGGTCAGTTGGGTCTGATAGCGTTTGACTTCGCCTGTCTGCCACACTTTCTCGGCTTTGATAATGTCGAGTTTCTCTAATGCCACTTCCTCGCAAGGACGAGCGGGTTGTGTGGATTGTGGATTGTTGATCGTGGATTGTTTATTGAGGAGATAACCCCACTTGCGGTAAGCAAAGTAAGCACCTACGCCTAATCCGGCGAGACCGAGTGCAAGTAATACCCAACGGAAGATGCCCCACCACCAGATAGGTGCTTTCTCGATGTTCTTAATATCCGTGATAGCCATAGCCGTGTCAATCTCAAAGGGGATAACGACGTTAAGGCTCAAACCTTCGGATAGGAACGTGTCTGCGCCCACCGCAAAAGCGATAGGATCGATATAAAAGAGGGTATCCTTAAAACTGGTTAGCGTGAGGTATTGGTCGTATTGCACGCGCCCGTCTTTTAATAATAAGGTGTCCACGATGGTGCGATCCACAATCTCAATACCCGAGATGAGTTCGTCTTCGTATTGCGGCCACTGAATCGTTTGTTCGGGCGTAGCAACGACCTGTAAGTGCAAGTCCGTCTGGTCTCCAATCATAATCGTGGAGGAGTCAATGACAGCACTGGCGATGATAGCTAAAATCAAGTTCATTGTTTAAATAACTGCATTAGTTTTTTGACATAATCTTCGTTGGTTTGCATCGAAGTGTAGTTCGTACCCGTACGGGAGAGTAAGTTCATCAGCCGTTCCTCGTTCTGTCTCCACTGCTTGGCGTATGCTTCGCGTACATTGGCGACAGCGGTGTCTACCCATAACTGTTCGCCCGTCTCGGCATCTTTGACTTTGATTAGTCCGAGATTCGGTATCTGAGCGTCGCGTTGGTCGTATATCTGAATAAGCGAGATAGCGTGACGATGAGCAGCAATCATAAGCGGAAGGACTTCGCCTCGTTTCGTGGCGGGAGCCGTAAACTTAGGATCCATACAATCGGAGATAAGAAAGACGGTACAATGGCGTTTCATGGCATTGGTCATGTACTGAAGCGCTTGGTTGATGTCCGTTCCCATAGAAGTAGGTTCGTAATTGAGGAGCTGGCTGATGATACGCAGTACGTGGGTCTTACCTTTCTTAGGAGGAATAAACTGTTCAATCCGATCGCTAAAGAAGATGACGCCGACCTTATCGTTATTCTCAATCGTAGAGAAAGCGAGCGTCGCTGCGACCTCTGCCATCATGTCTTTTTTGGACTGCGTGAGGGTTCCGAAGTTCCTACTGCCACTCACATCCACGAGAAGCATAACCGTCAGTTCGCGCTCCTCCTCAAAGACCTTGACGTACGGTCTATTCAGTCGAGCCGTCACGTTCCAATCAATCGAACGAACATCGTCTCCGGGCTGGTATTCGCGCACCTCAGCAAACGATATACCACGTCCCTTATATTGGGAGCGATATTCGCCCGCAAAGATGTTCTTGGACAGAGACCGCGTTTTGATCTCTATCTTACGAACGCGTTGGAGTAGTTCTTCTTGCGTCATAGGTTAGGGTACTTGAACGGCATTAAGGATATCGGTGATGACATCTTCGGTTGTGATATTATTCGCTTCGGCCTCGTAGGTGAGTCCGATACGGTGTCTGAGTACGTCGTAGCAGATAGCGCGAATATCTTCGGGAACGACATAACCACGACGATGGATGAACGCGTAAGCGCGAGCCGCCAAAGCGAGGTTGATGCTGGCACGAGGACTGCCGCCAAAAGCAATCATCGGTTTGAGTCTCTCCAATCCGTAGTTCTCGGGGTTACGAGTAGCAAAGACGATATCTACGATATATTTCTGTATCTTCTCGTCGATATAGACCTGTTTAACCACTTCGCGCGCTTTCTTGATATCATCGGTGGAGAGGATAGGCAGCACTTGTTTGCGGTCGCCCGATATATGCTGGTTGATAATCGCTTGCTCCTCCTCTTTGGACGGATAACCGATAACGGCTTTAAGCATGAAACGGTCGGTTTGTGCCTCGGGAAGAGGGTAGGTGCCTTCTTGCTCAATGGGGTTTTGGGTCGCGAGAACGAGGAACGGGTCGTCTAACTTAAAGGTCTTATCGCCAATCGTGACTTGACGCTCCTGCATGGCCTCTAATAGAGCCGATTGCACTTTAGCCGGAGCACGGTTGATCTCATCTGCCAATACGAAATTAGCAAAGATAGGACCCTGCTTGATACTAAACTCCTCCTTCTTTTGGCTATAGATTTGAGTACCAAGCACGTCGGCGGGAAGCAGGTCGGGCGTAAACTGAATACGACTGAAGTTAGCCTTAATAAGATCGGCTAACGTCTTGATGGCTAAGGTCTTAGCAAGACCCGGAACGCCTTCCAATAAAATATGCCCATCGCTGAGCATTCCGATAAGAAGGGACTCCACCAAATGTTTCTGTCCTACAATGACTTGGTTCATGCCCAACGTTAGGGCATCTACAAACGAACTCTCACGCTCGATGCGCTCTTGCAGTTCGCGAATATCTACGGATGTTTGCATAAAAATAAGGTATTTTAATTAAAATAAATATCCAAAAATAACTCACAAATAATCATCCTACAAGAACCGTGCCAAAGATGATTATTTTTAATAATTTATTACGTTTTTTATGCTCTCTTAATAATTGATACCTTTTTCCCAATATTTGCTATTGCGTATGTGCGCGAAAAAGAGTAATTTTGCACCGTTTTTTAGATTTAATTAGTAAAAAAATATAAAATATATGAAAAAAGTTTACTTTTCTTTCGTTTTATTAACGTTTTTTTTAGGAGCGGTCTTCGCTCAAGGACAACAACTGCCGAATGGTAATTGTAATGATTGGTCGGGTGCAAAATTCAAGGGTGAGATTCAGCCTGCAAGTTGGCATTATTCGAATGTGACTCAGTTGGGTATTGAGTTTAATTTCTCCCATCGCGAGACCGGTCGTTCGGGACAGAGTGGGGACTACGCGATGATGGTGCAAGACCAAGCGCTTGAAGTGATGGGTATAGGTGAGACTTCGCCCGGATACATCGCTTTAGGTCAGCCGTGGGTGTACCTTAAAGACCTTACGTCTATTAGTAAAGCTACGGCAGGTACGTACGGCGGTATTAGTTGGAAGAGCCGTCCGGATACCTTGTCTATTTGGGTTAAACGTACCGGAAGTCACTGGAAAGATGAGGACTTCCATATATTGTATTATGCGTGGAAAGGTACGGCTAAAGGTTCTAAATATAAAGGAAAAGATGGTAGTTGTACTTCCGTTGCGTGGGACGATGAGGAGAGTGATATCCGTGTTGCGTTGGACGGTAACGAGTGCGGAACGGATACTAAGGCGACCCAAATTTGCGAAGGATGGGTAAGGGATAGACAACAATATAACGACTGGGTTAACCTTCGTATTCCTATTTATTATATGACGAATGATGTGCCGGAGAAGATGAACATCATCTTGTCGGCATCGAACTATCCTAACTTCCGTGCGAACAGTGGATTATACGAGGGCAACTCGCTTTACGTTGATGATTTGGAGTTGATTTATTCGGCTTCTATTCAGCAGTTGATTATTGACGACGTCGTTTGGGACGGATTTAATCCTAATACGGAAGATGTGCAGTTCTATGAGTTAGGTCGTGACGCTGTATCGGTGCCTAAGATTGAGGCGAAGCGTGGTATAGGTTCGCTTACCAACTCAAAGGAAACGACTGTCAGTTTCCCCGGTCGTACTTTGTCGGATAAGGAGATGACCATTCAGAAAGGAGCTGTTGGCGATATCACGCGTATCACGGTGAAATCGGAGGATGGCAAATCTACAAAGACTTATCAGATTCGCTTCGTCCGTGAGGCTTCGGCTAATACGCAGTTGGATGGTATTCAAGTGAATGGTAATCCGATTGAGAACTTCAGTTCGAAAGTGTTGACCTACGATTACGCATTACCCTTTGGAACGATAGAGAATCCTGTTGTGACTTGCACGCCGCACGAAGCCGAGCAGTCTATACAGATTATGCAAGCAACGTCGCAGACGGGTACTGCTTATATCTACGTGACCGCTGCGAATGGTAGAAATAAAGCTACTTACACCATTAACTTCAGTACGGAAGCCTTGAAGGACAACACCTTAAAGGATATCTTAGTTAATGGTCAATCTATTCCCGACTATACACCGACGCGTACGAGTTATCGTGTCTCCTTACCGGTGGATACAAAAGAAATGCCGACTGTCAAAGCCGTATCGGCTTATCCTGAAGGGATGCAGACGATTACCTATACGGCTCCGTCTGTGATTGATGGGGGCGTTTACCAAATCTCGGTTACCACACCGGGTAACCCAACGGCGAAAGTGTATAAGTTAACCTTTAAGTTAGAACCATCAACCTATGCTTACTTAAAAGACTTACGAATGGGAGAGGGTGACGAGAACCTAATTGAGGGATTTGAGCCCACCAAGATGATTTACAATGTCTCGTTGCCTTTGGGTACATTGGAATTGCCTACGATTACGCCTGTGCAGGGAGATGCTTATCAAACGATTGAGGTTCAACAAGGCGGACTTAACGGTACCAGTCGCGTGCTCGTTACCGCGGGGGATGGCATAACTACCAGTCTCTATAAAATCAATGTCTCTACGGAGGCTTCGTCTGTTACTACGTTAAAAGGAATCTATATTGATGGCGTGCTGATTCCCGGTTTTGACCCACAAGTGCTCTCCTACAACTATGACTTGCCTTTAGGAACGACGCAGATGCCTGTAGTCACGGTGGAGCAAGGAGATGAGTATCAGGTGGTGAACATCACATACGGCGGATTGAATGGTATTACCCGTATTCTTGTGACGGCGGGAGATGGTTCTACGCGTTCGTATCAGATTCAGTTCCATCAACAAGTATCTTCTGTAAACACCTTACAGGATATACAAGTTGATGGTGTTTCGCTACCGAACTTCGATCCCGAGGTATTGGAATATACCTATTCTTTGCCCGTCGGCACAACGACCTTACCGGAAGTTACTTATACGCCCGGCGATGAATATCAGACTATTATGACCCGTTCGGGTGGCGTGAATGGTGATTATAAGATTATCGTTTATCCGCAACAAGGGGCTTCACAAACGTATATCATCCATTTCCAAGTGGCGACTTCGGCTAACACGGATTTAGCTATGATCTATGTCGATGGCCAACCTCTGGAGGGCTTTGACGCAAGCATAAAGGAATATACGATTGATTTGCCGGAGGGTATCAGTGTTATCCCGACGGTAACGGCAGATAAGGCAGAGAGCAGCCAACGCCTCTTAATCCTCTTGCAAGGTTCGCAAGTGCTCGTTACTGTAACGGCACAAAGTGGCGCAAAGGCAACCTATACGCTGAACTTTATCATTCACGTCTCGGAGAATGCGTTCCTTAAGGCTATCTATCTGAACGGAACGTTGATTGATGGTTTTGCTCCCGATAAGTTGAATTATGAGGTTAGCTATACGGGCGAGCGTCCAATGGTTACCGTTGAACCGGACGAGGGACAACAAATAACGATGGTCCTGCCTCAGCAGGGTGGGGACGCACACATCTACGTGCAGTCGCAAGCAGGTGGTATCAATACCTATACGATTGCTTTCACCCAAATAGTAGAGGATGATGCCTTACTCAAGAATATCTTTATCAATGGCGAAGCCTTGGCGGATTTCCAACCGACGAAGATGAACTATGAGGCGCATTATCAAACCACGTGGCCTGAAATCACTTGGGAGGTGGAGGCTGGTCTTACTGTGACCGCTTACCAACAAGCCAATAACCAACTCTTGCGTGTGGCTTCTAAAACGAAATCAAACGTCTATACCATTGCCTTCGAGCGCGATTGGTCTTCGGATTGCGAATTAGCAAATATCTTAATCAATGGCGAAGCGCTCACTTCTTTCGTGGCAACGACGCACGAATATACCGTTGACGTACCTGCCGGTAGCGAATTACCGCAAGTAATCTTTGTACCCAAGAACGAAAGCCAACAATTGACTTTTGGTGCTGCGGAACAGAATGTGTCGTCCGTGGTGGTAACGGCAGAAGATGGTTCTCAAGCAACCTATAAGGTTACTTTTAATGTGGCAAAGTATAATCTCACGGCACCGATTTCGATAGCAGTTGAGAATCACGAGATTAACTATCAACCTCAAACGCTTGTTTATAACCTTACGATTGGAACAGGTGAGGCATTACCTCAAGTGACGGTTACGCCCGATAAGGGTCAATCAATCATGGTTTATGATGAGAACAATAGTCTCCAAAAAGTACAAGTGACGGCTCAAAACGGCGCACAAGCAGTTTATGAGATTCATTATAACAGAACCAAATCAAATAACGCTTTGTTAGCGAATATCTTAATCAATAACCAGTCGATAGAGGGCTTCCGTGCTGATTCGTTCAACTACGTTGATACCCTCGCTTGGCGCACGAAAGTGCTCCCTTGTGTGATGCCGAAAGGTCAACTGCCTACGCAAACAATCACCACGCACTATTGCGCTGTGGATGGATTGATGACGATTGAAGTATTAGCCGAAGACGAAGTCACAACGCAGACTTATACGATTGCTTTCCCCGTTATCAAGTCTGCTAATGCGAACTTACAAACGATAGCCTTTACCGACCTCAACGAGTTAATATTCGATCCCGAGGTTACGGATTATGCGTTTACGCTGCCTTATGGAACGACCGCTGTGCCGGTTCTTGAGATGTACGAGAAACAAGAAACGGAACAACGCGTAGATATCGAATCGCGCCCGTTAGGGGACACTACGTTTGTTACCGTGACCGCCGAGAATGGCGAAAAGAAGACGTATCGTTTCTACTTTGAAGCTAAAGAGGCTGAGGCTTCAAATAGCTTGCGCGCACTTAAATATAGGTTCGCGCGTGAGAATACGCCAGATCAATTTGATACGGTAAGCCTCAGTGTTACCCAACTTGAGACGGAAGTGAACCTGCCTTACGGAACGAAGTCATTCGAGGTTATCTACGAAAAGAGTTACAATGAACAAATCGTCTTTGTTGAGCAAGGAGGTACG
>JAKSNE010000040.1 GCA_024400135.1 Paludibacteraceae bacterium | reverse complement strand
GGTTGCGGACACGCTCATTGCAGAAGCCAGAGCTGCAATGGCGAACAAAAAACGACAATTGTTTTTCATAAAAAATAAATTTTAATGAGTTAATAAATAAAAAAATTAATATTGTGTCACGGACACATCGGTAACGGTGATACTTCCCGCTATGCAATCCAAAGACCAACAGTTCTTTTGAATGCCATAAATACGGTTCGTCCAACACACATTATCGTTAATATACGTTACACATACAGAGTTGTCAGTATAAATATCAATAGTATAGGTATTATCAGCCGGTCTTGGGAAAGCATAACTCTCAATATAACCTACCTGGCCGATACTTCCTTCACCCCGCTGCTCAAAATAAATCTTGCGTTGACTCGCACTTTCCGGATTTACCACAATCGTGTAGTAAACACTTGAGTCGGCAGCAGAAACCATAGATGTACCGCGACAAAGGGAGATACCAAAATTATCCTGCTCCGTAGCAGTAGTAACCACCATGTGTAAGTGGTTGTGGTTCCCCAACCGATTGAAAAGGATATTGGACGTGCCTGTCAATGTAAATGGCTCTGCATCCGTTGCTTCGCCTTGAACACGCATCACCTTAACGGGAGCAACTTTATTATATTTGGCATCTATGGCAGGAACTTTACCTAATGTCAGACTGCCATCCTCATGCTGGATGATGCGGTGCATAACCATCGCTCCTCCCCATTCGGGCTCCTCTTTATCAGAACCGGTGGCTGTATTGTTATTGCCCTTACGAGTAGGACACCAGCCCCATATATAGCGATTTTGACCGTCCGAAACTGTCTTACCGGCATAAAAACCTCTACTATCCAGAAAACCCTCATGATCATCCGGCCACTTACCGGCATCATTAGCGGTACAAGCCTTAAGTTCGCTTAAGGTACGACCTTTGAAGTATTGCACTCTACGGATAGCAATATGCTGTTCCGAATAAACAAGATACCACCAGTCACCCATCTTAAACACATCAGGACACTCGTAGAAACGGTCCCACATCATGGTCATAAAAGCACCTTTATGTGTCCATGACTGCAAGTCTGTAGAAGTAAACTCTGCCAAAGTTCCCTTACCCGTTGTGGTGCTGACTATCATGTGGTAGAGATTATCATCATCTTGGAAAACAAACGGGTCACGGAAATCGTTATTGCTATACCCGTAATCGTTGCCCCGAAGGACAAAAACCGAATTTTTACTCCAGTTTTTTCCATCGGTAGAAGTGGCATATTGAACAGCTTGCCCATTCTCTTCTGCCGTTGGAAAGTATTTATTACCGGTATAGAAGAAATAGTATTTACTCTGCTCTTTACACCAAATGCAACTACCGGTACCAATAGCGGCATCTTGCTCCATAAGTCCTCCGCAAGGAATAATCTCACCTTCATTCTCGTACGTGCCGTCGGCATAACGCACACCCCAGATGGGGTGATACGTTCCTGTCGGATTAGGACGATACTCTTGCAGATAAAAGAGACGTATGGCTTGCGTGTTAACATCATAGAATGGCATCACATCGCCTACAAATCCGCAATAGGGTTTATAGTAAGTCTCGCTCATCTGCTCATCAGCAGAGGATGTAAGATACGTTGTGTTTTCCCAGTCTTTCGGTGAAACAACTTCACTCTTGTCTTTGCATCCTACCATAACGAATAGGACCGCGAATAATAGAATACTAAATGCGTGTTTCATGGTTATTTGTTCATTAAGTAGTTAAATGCATTTTGGGTCATAATATCTATATTCTCATGATACCCGGTATATATCTCATCTATGGAATACCAATCATAACAACCGGAGCCGATACAAAGAACACCACCATTTGTTTCGCTGGCTTTCCATTCCCAAACCGTAATGGCATTATCTCCGCCATAGCCAAGAACACAAGCCCCTGTTTTCTTGGTGAAATAATCCCAAGACGGGTAACCACCCCAATCGGTACCAATATGCCATTGCAAAGTGGAGTTCGTAATCAGATACCCGGCATCGCACGTATAGACCTTACCCGGAGTACCATCCGTTTTGAGGTTCTTATAAAGCGGATGAGTAGTTGAATCGGTAAAGAAACTCCAAGCATCTTGCGTCGTTTCCGGCTCATTCTCATTGCCACCCCAACCATTGTTTGGTACACGCGGATTGGTTGGATTGGGAACAAATCCATTCAGTGTGAGGTAAGCAGGCAGATAGCAAGCATAACGGGTGAGGAAGAGATTTCCACCCTTGGATACATAATCCTGAATCAACGGCAGGTTCTCCATAGCTTTGGCGCCATATAATTCCCAAGCATCCTTACCATCCACACCACCATCGCGATGGAAATGCCACCAAATAACTTTACACTCACTCATATCTACTGCTTTGGCTTTGAGATCATCCCAAGATACATAAAGCGACTTATCAATATTGGCAAGCATCCATTGGCAAGCCGTGTATTCTTCCGGATTGAGTTGGTCAAATGTTTCTGCCAAGCCGACATATAAAGCGGCAGGTTTGTCAATTTGATAGACGGTAACGACATACGTGTTATGGGCAGTATTATTATCTACTTGATAGGTTACGGGATCCGTAAAGTCAGTAGCCACACCCACGGCCGGAGTAATAGTAGCACCTTCGGAAAGGATGACCGTCGGAATCATTGCTTTGATGTCAGCCGATTCGGGAACATAGACAGAGATGGTCTTGTTCTTGGAATTAATAATTCCTGTATAAGCATTATTCAGTTTGAAACTTTCAATCAAAGCCTGCTCGTTTTTAGCAATAATCGTCCACTCAAGCATAACATTACCATTAATCACTCTCATCACGCGCGGTTCGCGCAAGCACAAGTGGTCACCCTGAGCATACGTAGCGGTAGCTCCCGCAGACAGTTGCAGGTTAGTTAGTTGCAAATCATCGCGCGAGTAGGTCTCGGGCAAGATGACGGTGATAGTACGTGACGGCAGGTCCACCAGTCCTTTATATGCATTATCAAAGCATATCTGTTCCACCAAGCAATCACCACTCAAATCAAGATGCGAGGCATCTTTTTTACAATTGGTTAGCCCCAATAGGCAAGCCACTGCTATTACAATGGATATAAAATGATATTTTTTCATTTTTAACAAGTTTAGCGGGTTTAACAAATTACCATCCACCTATGTTTTGGGTATAGTGACCATTAGAGGCGGCTATTTGGCTGAAAGGCAGAGGGAGGTATTCGCCTTTGTTTTTGGGGAAGCGCGCTCCCGAATAGATAGAGCAGTCATTCACTTCTTCGGCGTAATAGGTGTTCAGCACTGTTTCCGCTTCGCCCCAGCGGACGAGATCAAAGAAACGTTCCGACTCCATACCCATCTCGATACGCCGTTCCATTTTGACGATTTGCAGGGTCTGTTCTTTACCGTATGTTTGGTTATAAAGTCCAACATTAAACTTCACACCATAAGTAGAAGGATAGTTGGCTATTATACCTTGTTCGCCACTTTTCTTGGCTCGTTCACGGAGTTGGTTAACGAGTGCTATCGCTTCGCCTTCCTGTCCTAATTGCGCGAATGCCTCGGCACGTTCCAATAACACATCTGCATAGCGGAGTACGATGCGGTTTTGCGAGTTACCCCACCACGAACCCTTGATGATATACTCACTATAAGGATCTACATTGTGTTTGAGACTGACATAGTATCCATAGAGGCCATTGGAGCGGCTCCACGTAGAAGTCCTAGCCATAATCATACTCGGTAGGAACTCGTAAGGGCATCCGGGAATACCGACGGTGAGGAACAGACGGGGGTCGGCATAATCTTCGGCTATGCTGTAATCTTTCTTATTAAAGTCCTCCAAGAAAGGCAAGCCGTTGTTGTCGGTACGGAAAGCGTTGACAAGATTCTGACTGGGCTTGTAGAAATCGCAGCCACCATCCGTTACGCCCGGTATATTGGGGACGCACAGTCCGTAACCCCAGTTCATATTACCGAACTTGGTACCGTCGTTTTTGGAGTATTGGATAGCCCAGATTGATTCAATACCATTTTCGTATTGCGGTTCGGGACGGAAGTTATTGTGATAGTCGTTTTCAAGACCATAGTTGCCATACCATTGCGGATCGGAATAATAGATGACTTGTTTGAGGTCGTCTGCGGAAATAGAAGTTACCTCGTGTGTAGCAGGGTCATCCTGATGGTAGGCTTTGTAGAGATACACTTTGGTTAGAAAAGCAGCCGCAGCGGCTTTGTTGGCTCGTCCGACTTCGGGTTGTATTTCGGGTAAGTTATTAAATGCCTTCGTCAAGTCGTCAATAATCAATTGCCATCCCTTGTCATTGGTATATTGGGTGTTGGAGAGATTGTTATATTGTTCTGTTGTCAAGTTCTCGTCCACGACAAAGGGTATGTTCTTGTATAACCGTTTGAGCAAGAAATGTCCGTAAGCACGTAAGAAATACATCTCGCCCAAGCGTACCTGTTTGAGTTTATAGGTGTCATCCACCTGATTGAGCAGCGCTATGGCTGTATTGACACGCGACAAGCAGTTGTAGAGACGCTGCCACATATCGGATATATTCCAGTTGGTAGTCAGCACGCCCTGTTGCACTTCCAATTGGTGGAAGACATCGCCATCGGAGGTACCATTTCCTCCTTTGTAAGCATCATCGGAGCGGACGTCAAAGTTCCACATGGAGAAGGAAGAGTTGATGTCTTCCGCTGACATATAAATAGCGTATGCCGAGATAACGAGGTTATCCACATACTGCGGGTCTTTTACCTGTTCGTCGGACAGAATACCTTGGGGAACTTGTTCCTCCAAGAAAGAACATCCCGTTATGCCGGTCACGAAGCATAAGACGATTATGATTATAGAAATATTGTGTTTCATAGCCTATAAAATTAGAAAGAGATATTAGTACCAAAAGTGAACGTAAGCGGAATAGGATAGCCGAAATTGGGATTTTCAGGATCCACACCCGTAAAGGACTTACTATGGATGGTGAAAACATTTTGCAAGGAAGCAAAGAATCTCCATCTGCGCATGTGCATCTTGTCTAATGCCGATTTGGGCAGGTTGTATCCTAACTGCAAGTTTTTGAGTTTGAAGTAGGAACCGTCCTCAACCCAATAACTGCTTACACGTTTCTCGTTGTTGTTGTCAGACAGCGTTAAAGCAGGAATGGTACTATTAGGATTGGTGGGACTCCAAGCATCCAACAGACGTGTACCCTTATTCAGATTCGATATATTCAGTCCCGCCCACAAGTCAGTTTCCTTCTTGAGGTCCGTAATAACATCTACCCCTGCCACACCGGCAAAGAAAAGGGTCAAGTCAAAGCCTTTGTATTCGAAGGCGAAGTTCAAACCGTATGAGATAGCCGGAACGGGGTTAAAAATCCAATCTTGGTCGGCTTCGGTGATTACACCGTCTCCATTAAGGTCTTTCCAGCGCATACGGCCTACGCCGGCACCGTCCTGTACGGCATGGTTATCTACGTCCTCTTGACAAGTAAATATACCGTCGGCTACATATCCGACTTGTGCGCCCATAGGATGACCCACAACGGATTTGACACCATTACCGCCGTACGTACCGTTAGCAGCAACCGTTTCGGGCAGTTTGGTAATCTTATTGTCATAGTGGCTTAAGTTGCCGGATATATCCCATTTGAAACCGTTTTTCTCGCCTCTATAACCAAGGAGCAGTTCAACACCCATATTTTCCATCTCGCCGGCATTAATCCATTGGTAGGCACCCTCACCCATAGCGGATATACCTGCCATATAAACGAGAATGTCTTTTGTGCGCTTGTAGAACCAGTCAAAACTGCCGTAGAATTGGTTATTAAACATAGAGAAATCAAGACCGGCATCGGTTTGTGAAGTCGTCTCCCACCGCAAATCATCGTTACCGATTTGGCTGCGCATAAAACCGGACGGCAGAATAATACCGCCATTTGTACCGGCTATGTCATATCCTGTGCCGTAACTCTGTCCTCCATTTTCGGATACGCCGTAGTTGGCTTGATAAATGGTATAGCGTGCGATGTTGGATATTTCCTGGTTACCAGTCTGTCCCCACGAAGCACGTATTTTCAAGTTGTTGAGAACTTTGCGGGCAGGTGCCATCCAACGCTCTTCACTCATGCGCCAACCTAAACTGACAGCAGGGAAAGTGGCGAACTTATTGTTCTTACCGAAGCGGCTGGAGCCGTCACGACGTACCGTGACGCTCACCAAATAGCGGTCGGCATACGCATAGTTGACTTTTGCAAAATAGGAGAGCAGACTATATCCTTCTCCCGAACCGTAGGCTTGCGCGGTGCCTGTACCGGCACTTGGCCACATATAGTCGGGAGACAGAATCGTATAATCTTCTTTGTAGCCCGAGAACCAAACATCGTTTTCGCGGTTCAACTCAATACCAATCATTGCATCGCCGCGGTGCTGTCCTACCGAGAAATTATAGGTAGCGATAGCATTCCACATCCATTTCATCCAATGCTCCTGTTTGGCTTCGACGGCATTGGTGGTTGTAGCCACGGTTCCTTCCGTAATCGGATACGTGAAGATACGTTGTTGTTTTTGTGCGTAGTCTATACCGCCCGTCGTGCGCAAGTGCAAACCTTTATATAACTCAATATCTATGAAAGCATCTCCGAACAGACGCCAATAGACATAGCGGTTATCGCTGTTTCTATCCAAGCGTGCCAAGGGGTTCTCGCGGTCAGGGTAACCACCTACCGGACCGGCATATTCGCCGTTTGTCGTACGGATAGGTATCGAGGGGTTGAACTGCAAGGCATTTTCGAGAATACCTGCGGGAGATGCCACTTCCGACGTACGGTTGAAAGTTAAGTTCTCACCTATTGTTACTCGACCTTTGAATAACTTATAGTCGGTATTGACACGGCCACTGAAACGGTCAAAATCGGTGTACTTGATGACACCCATGTTTTTGTAGTACCCTAACGAGAAGAAACTGTGTCCTTTTTCGGTACCATGGCTAACGGCTAAATTATATTGTTGCGTCACGCCCGTACGGGTAATGGCATCAAACCAATCGGTGTTAGCGGCAGGCGTCGTTCCCGCAGCATCCAGGTACTTATCCATATACATATTATTCAATGTCGGGATACCTTTGGCATTATAGCCCCAATCGTAGTGATAACCCAAACTATTGCTGTTGGGGTTCTGCCCGTCGTTGACGTATGCCTGCCACATGACGCGACCGAACTGCTCGGTATTGAGTACCGACATCCGGTTGGTGTATTGGTTAACCCCTATGCTAGCATCAAAGTCAACATTAACTTTTCCTTCTTTACCGCGTTTGGTGGTGATTATAATCACACCGTTTGCCGCGCGCGAACCATAGATAGACGCGGAAGATGCGTCCTTTAGCACTTGGATGTTTTCAATGTCATTGCCGTTCAACTCGTGCATACCCGATTTAGTGGGTACACCGTCAATGATGTACAGCGGGTCATTGTTGTTAAGCGTACCAATACCACGAATACGAACAGTAGCCGCTCCCGAAGGATTACCGTCGGCCGTAATGGTTACACCGGGTAACTTACCCTGCAAACCCTTCATCGGGTTGTTCTCGTTCTGTTTCTTGAGGTCATCTACATCCACTACACTGACGGCGCCGGTCAAATCCACTTTGCGTTGCGTGGTGTAACCTGTGACGATAACTTCGTTCAGTTCTTCAGAAACTTCTTCCAAGAAAACAGTAAGGGATGATTTGGCAGCAACCTGAACTTCTTTGTATCCGACATAGGAGATAGTTAACATCTCCCCTTCGGGGACAGAGATAGCAAATACGCCATCTATATCCGTGATGGTACCTTCTTTGGAAGCGGTAACCACGGAAGCCCCAATAATGGGTTCCTGCGTCTTGGCGTCGATGACCTTACC
>JAKSNE010000004.1 GCA_024400135.1 Paludibacteraceae bacterium | reverse complement strand
TGATACCGCGTTTGGTTACGAAGTTATAGATACCGCCCTTACCCTCTTTGTCTCCAGGGTACCAGTTCTGAACGGTCGAATATTTCACTTCCCCATCCTTGTGAACGATAATCTCCACGATAGCGGCGTGCAGTTGGTTTTCGTCGCGCATGGGCGCGGTACACCCCTCTAAATAACTAAGGTACGCGCCCTCGTCCGCAATGAGTAACGTACGTTCAAACTGACCCGTATTACCTGCATTGATGCGGAAATACGTACTCAGTTCCATCGGGCAACGAACGCCTTTTGGGATATAGACGAAACTGCCATCAGAGAAGACGGCGGAGTTGAGCGCCGCATAGAAATTATCGCTA
Source organism: Paludibacteraceae bacterium (assembly GCA_024400135.1). GTDB lineage: Bacteria > Bacteroidota > Bacteroidia > Bacteroidales > Paludibacteraceae > Colicola. The sequence continues at coordinate 46,600 of JAKSNE010000004.1, read as the reverse complement.
TAGGGAACGACCGAACCAAGGTACTGCTTGACGAGGTCTTCGTGTTCGCGTACGGCTTCGGAGATAGAGCAGAAGATGATTCCTTGTTTGGCGAGAGTCTCGCGGAAGGTCGTTTTAACACTGACGGAGTCCATAACCGCATCGACCGCCATATTGCCCGCTAAGGCAGCGCGTTCTTCAAGCGGGATACCGAGTTTATCAAACGTCTTTTGGATTTCGGGATCTATCTCGCCCGATGTCTCGGTCTGTTTTTTAGGAGCTGCATAGTACGAGATGGCCTGAAAATCTATCTCGGGTATATCAAGGTGCGCCCAAGTGGGAACGGGTATGGTGAGCCATTTGCGATACGCCTTAAGACGGAAATCAAGGAGCCATTGAGGTTCCCCTTTCTTCGCAGAGATGGTACGAATAACATCTTCGTTCAGCCCCTTAGAGATAATGTCGGTATCCACATTGGTGGTGAAACCGTACTTATAATCTTGTGTAGTAATATCTTCAACTATGTTTGCCACTCTTAACTCATAATTCAAAATTCATAACTCAAAATTAAAAAATACCGCCCACGTAAGGCGGCATTTGAAGAGGTCGGTAGCAGATTCGAACCGCTGTCCCCGGTTTTGCAGACCGGTCCCTAACCACTCGGGCAACCGACCATTCTTGCGAAAAGCGGTGCAAAGGTACTACTTTTTTTTCAAATAACCAAATTTTTTTTGCATTTTTATCAAAAAATCTTCATTCTACCTGCAAAACGAGCCCTTTTAGGTACTCTCCTTCGGGGTGAAAGATGTTTATGGGGTGATCTTGCGGCTGATGAAGCTGGTGTAAGATTCTCACTTTTCGACCCACTTGTGCGGCAGCGGAAAAGACTGCCAAACGGAACATCTCCTTATCAATGGCTTGCGAACAAGAGAAGGTAAAAAGGATACCTCCCGGACGGAGTTGTTCTATTCCTTTGGCGTTCAAGCGTTGATACCCTCGTAAGGCGTTCTTGATAGCGTCTCTATGTTTGGCAAAAGCAGGTGGGTCAAGAATAATAAGGTCGTATTTATCCTTACAGCCTGCCAGATACTCGAAGGCTTCTTGAGCGTAAGCGTGATGAGTGGTTAACAATGGGAAGTTGCGCTCAACGTTTTTGTTGACCAGTTCGATGGCTTTCTCGCTCACGTCCACCGAATCCACGCTCTTGGCTCCTCCCCGCAGTGCATAAACGGAGAAACCGCCGGTATAGCAGAACATATTGAGCACATCCTTGCCTTGCGCGTATCGTTCGAGTAGGCTGCGGTTCTCGCGCTGGTCAATGAAGAAACCGGTCTTTTGTCCTCGTAACCAATCGATACGAAAATCCAAGCCGTTTTCGGTTGCCCAGAAATCTTCGATTGAGTTTAGAGTGGAGAGTTTAGAGTTTAGAGTAGTTGTACCTATCGGTAAAAGTTTAGAGTTAATCAGGTACCCTGTTTTGTCACCTTCGATAGGAGCTTTGAAGGGGAGTGTGTCATCGGACTTATAATAGACGTTCTTCACTTCGGGGACGACATGAACGATGGCTTTAGCTATCTGCTGACGATGGCGATGCATCCCGACAGAGTGGGCTTGAACGACAGCCGTATCGGCATAGATGTCAATGACCAATCCCGGCAAGAAATCGCCCTCGCCATGCACGAGACGATAGGTATTATTGTCCTCGCGTATGAGATTGAGTTGCTTACGCACCAGATACGCCGCTCGCAGTCGTTGCTCAAAGAAATCGGCAGGAAGGGAGTCGGTTCCGAAAGCTAAAACACGCACCGCAATCGAACCGATTTGGTAATGTCCGACACCTAATGTTTTTCCGTTGAAATCGGCAATTTTCACAAATTCGCCTTCTTGCGGCTCAGCGAAGGGATAGTCTTTGTCGAGAACAATCTTTTGAATAGCCCCCGAGAACACCCATGGGTGGAAACGAAGAATGGCTTCGTCTTTCTTTGGTTTTAAAATGATGGTCGTCATATTACATTCTTAAACTTAATCCCGCAAGCAAGGTGTCGGGGCAGAAATTAAACACAGAAGCCATCTCCCCACTCATACAGAAACCACAGTGAGCGCAGAGATCGGTGGGGGTGTATTGAGTTGAGAGTTGAGAGTTTAGAGTTGAGAGGGGGAGTTGTTGGGGTTGAAGACCGACGCAGTAACCACGGGCACCGTTGGGATAGATAAAAGAGGTTACCCAACAACGGTTCTTGAGTTTCTCCACATGACGCATCTTCTTAAGTCCCGAATAGCTATTCATTACGCGGTATCCTTTTCGTTTATATCGAAGGACAGTGTCAATCACATGTTCACGTTGCTCTTGCGTGAGAGCGAGGTCTTCCGTTCCCGCAAAAGGCGTGTGCATGTTGATCGCGATTTTGTCGATGGATTCATTATTATGTGCATATTCAAGGGCTTGCTCAAGGCTGTCGATATTGAGTTTATTCACTACCATATTGACCGTTAGTGAACGTTTGCGACCTTTGGTAGGTTGGTGGGCTTGGAAAAGAGCTATGTTTTGTTCCAAACGAGCAAAAGCCCCTTCACCACGAATAAGGTCGTGGTATTTTCCCACACCGTCCATACTTACCCATAGTGAGTCCATGTTTACCCAATCAAACGGTTGTTGAGCATTGGTGGTGATGGTGATAGAGAAGAACCCTATCTGTCGAGCGGCAGCAATAACGTCATTCAGATCCTTGTCCCCATCTTTGTACAATGTAGGCTCACCTCCCTCAAGGTCAATGAATCGGCTGCCCTCGTTGTATGCCCATTGCAGGTCGGCTACGATATCGTTAAACGGACGATGTTTGGCTCCGGTGATACCATAAACCGAACAGTGTTTGCATTTGAGGTTGCATTTATCGGTGATGAAAAGTACGGTTTGTAGCGGTTTGCGGCGTCCAAAGAACCGTGCGCGAACGAACCACCAAGCGAGATAGATGTATTGAGTCAGTTTCATAATTAGATAAATATTTCAAGGATAATCAGAATCAAGCAAAAATACATAACGATATTACGGGCAAGCAGCCAACGGATAAGGAACCAGTCCATCTTCGCATCCTTAAACAGATTAAACTCCGGCATCGGTCCCATCCACCATTGGGGGGTATCGTTCGTCGGGATATTGCGCGTAAAACGAGAAAGCGAACGAATGAGATAGACAGTCATTGGTGCGGTGAGAAAAGTGAGTAGATACCAAACACTCCATAGATGGCAGAGGATACCGATTATAACAATCAGATAAGGGGTAAAACCAAAGATTGCCACCCACACCATCTCAATCCGCTTATTGTCGATAAGGCGGGCAAAAGTCATCTTATTTAGTTCCGCATCTGCCTCGGTCTCCATTACCGAATGTACAAAGAGAATATTCGTTACTAATAGTCCTAATGCAACGGACATCAATCCTACCGAAGTGGAAAAGAAAACTCCCGTACAAGCGGCATTAACTCCTAACATCAAAAGAGGTCCGAACATCAACCCAATCGTAGGCTCACCCAGTCCGCGCATCGCCAAGTTCAGCGGTTTAGCGGAATAACCGAGCCCAAAGATAAGCCCTAAAACGGCGAACATAACTACGGCTAAAGCGCTTTGCCAGCCGTGAAGGATCCATTGCCCGATGACGCAGCCCAAACCGCATAACCCTGCCACAAGAAGAAAGACCACCATCGCACGAAAGAGGTCTTCGGGCGTGGCATCGCCATTGTTGATATAGGTACACTTATCCATTCTTGCTCGCACGGAGGTAGAGGAGAGTGTTGAGCGGATACGAGGGTCGCGACGGTAGTCGAAATAGTCGTCGGCAAGGTTCATTCCTAAATGCCCAATCGCAATACCGAGAACGGCTAAAGCGGCGAGCCAACCATTAAAAGAGGGCAAGGAATAAACCATCATCACCGAAAGAATGGCAGGGAAAAGACTTTGTGGTAAAGCAATGGAACGCGCGTTACGGAACCAGAAAAACAGTCCTTTGTGTTGCCCGTGATAATAGGCATTGTAAACTTCTTGATTATTCATAAATGTTAGTGGGTTGTGTTAGAGGTCTGTGCCTTCGTTTGTGCGGCAGCGTGTTCCGCTTCGCGTGCAGCGAGCACTTCTTGCTGATGGAGTTGCATCTTTTCTAATTCGGCTTGATAGAGCGCGTCCGCCTCTTTCTTAGGCAGCGGTTCGGTGCTCATCAATTCGTTATAAATGAGTAATGTTGCCCACGCATCGGTGGAGGCGTAGTGTTGTTGTTCGGGTGTGAGAATGCTGTTTTCCCAGTTGGTGAGTTGCTGCGCCTTACTGATTTTCTTACCAAAACAGATGGCGAAGATTTTTTGCAGACCAAGATCAAGGATACCGTATTTTCTTACGATGGATTGGAGGTCAATGCAGTTGCGCGGAGTGAAATCCCGTCTGCGACGCAGGCCATGAATATCGTCCTTAAACGCCAGCCCGACTTTACAAATATCCTTATTGGCAAAGATGTCGGCTATCATCTGCGGCATACCAACGTGGGTTAGGCGGAAAAGGTAACAACGATCGGGCGTAGCCACTTGCAAGAGAGCCGTAGGATAATGAGTTCCGCGTGTAAAACTGGGACGCGATTCTGTGTCGATACCTAAAGTTTTTTGTTGAGAGAGATATTGTGCCGCTTCCTCCACTTGTTCGGGCTGGTCGATAACAATAAGTTGCCCTTCAAATTGGGCGATGGGCATTGCTTGTACCAGTTCTTTCGCTATTTTATGAATGAAATGATTGGGTTTCATACGTTATTCTTCAAAAATCGTACAAAAGTACGGCTTTTCTTTGATATATGCAAGTGTTTGAATATTTTTTTGTAAATTTATTCTAATAAATTTGCATAAGTGAGGATTTTTTTGTACCTTTGCAGTCAAAATACAAAATTCGCATGAAAAATAAGATTCCGTCATATTTCTATTCCAAGCAAAATTCGCTTTGGTTGGTGGTAGGAACGGCTATCTTTACGGAAATGTTCATCATCATTTTTGAGCCTTTCCGCGCTAGGGTTTTGATAGAGAATGATTGGCAGTATTTGCTATGGACCACGATTGTGGTGGGAGTTGGAATGGCGGTTATCTGTTTGAGCCGATGGATAATGACTGCCTATGCTACACGGAAAGAGTTGAGCGTGACGGGATATAGTATCTGGTTGTTTTTAGAGGTGAATGTGATGACGTTTATCTATTCGGTCGTGATGATTGAGGCTTTTCCTTCTATCGCAGAGGAATACAACTGGTCGTTTTTCTCGTTATATAAGGATATCTTATTAGGCGCAGCGTTCACGCTGTTTATTCCTTATACCATCTTACTGCTTGCGTTTGCGTATGTGAATGCGAAAAACGAGTTGCAGGCGGTGGTAGGTCACGAAAATGGAGATAAAGAACCGGAGATGTACCATTTTTACGACGAGCGTGGGGAGTTGAAGTTGTCTATCCGTCCCGAGATGGTGTATTACTTAGAGTCGGCGGATAACTATGTAACCATCTATTATATCAATGGGGCAAAATTAGATAAACTGATGATCCGCAACACGCTCAAGAACATCGAGTGGCGGTTCTTGGATAAGGGATTGGTGCGTTGCCATCGGTCGTACATCATCAATATCAAGAAAGTGAGTGTGATTCGTCGTCAAGAGAGTGATGTGGTGGTGGATTTTGCAGATTCTCGCGTGCCGACGATTCCTATCTCGAAAGGCTATAGCGAACAAGTAATGAGTAAGTTTTCCATTCAATAATAAATAGCACAACAATGAAAATAATCAATTTGTCGGAACAAAACAGTATCGTTAACGAGTATTTAAGAGAACTTAGAGACGTGCATATCCAATCGGATCGAATGCGTTTTCGCAAGAACCTCTATCGGGTAGCTCAAGTGATGAGTTATGAGATTAGTAAATCGCTTACCTATGCTCCCATTGAGGTGCAGACACCGTTACAAACAACGACGATGGAGGCTTTGCAAGATGAGATAGTCTTAGCAACCGTACTCAGAGCCGGAGTGCCTTTCTTTGACGGATTTCTCGATAGTTTCGACAAAGCCGATTGTGCATTCCTTTCCGCCAAGCGCGTCTATGCGGACGAGGCGCATACACAGGTGCGTATCGAGTGCGGGTATAAGGCTACGCCTGCATTGGACGGGAAGACGCTTCTTCTTGTGGATCCGATGTTAGCCACAGGTGGTAGCATGTGTGCCGGTTTGGATTTACTCAAAGAGAACGGCACTCCCAAGAAGGTTATCTTAGCCAGCCTGATTGCCGTACCGGAGGCTGTAAAGACCTTGCAAGAATGGGAGAAAAATGGGACAGAGGTGATTTTATATACCGCAGCCATGGACGAAAAGCTCAACGAGCATCAATATATCTTACCCGGATTAGGTGATGCAGGGGATTTATGCTATGGTGAGAAGTGCTGATGTGCGATGAGGGATTGACATATTGGATTGCGTTTACATCGCTTTTGCGCAGTAAACTACCCTTGCAGAAAGAGTATTTGCTTGCCTTCCGTACGATTGACGAAGCGTGGAAGCACGTAAAGGAGGAAGGCAAAGAAGATGCGTTGGAGAAAGCGAAGCGAGAGGTGGAGTTTATTCATAAACATCAGATTGGCGTGTTGACCCAGCAAGACGCAGGTTATCCCACTCGCCTGAAAGAAACACCCGATGCGCCCTATCTCATCTTCACGAAAGGGAATGTCAACTTCAATGAGGGTAAGTTTCTGTCGGTAGTGGGTACGCGTTCGGCAACGGAGCAAGGGAAAGATATTACGCGTCAAATCGTGTTAGAGTTGGCTCGTAAGGTGCCCCACTTGACGATTGTGAGTGGCTTGGCATACGGGATAGACATAGCCTCGCATAAAGCAGCTTTGGAAGCCGGCATCCCGACGATTGCAGTGTTAGGTCATGGGTTAGATCGGATTTATCCGACGGTACATCGCTCTATCGCGATTGAGACATTAAAGATGGGCGGATTGGTGACGGAGTACCCCTCCGAAACAGAGCCCGAAGGTTGGAACTTCGTAGCACGAGATAGGATTATTGCTGCTTTATCGGATGCAACATTAGTGGTGGAGTCCAAAGCAAGAGGTGGTTCGCTTATCACGGCAGGTTTGGCAATGGATTATAACCGAGATGTGTTTGCTGTTCCCGGACGCGTGTGGGACACGAATGCAGCAGGTTGCAACCAGTTGATACGCGACCAACGAGCGATGTTAGTGACTGGCGCGGACGATATTATATCGGCAATGCATTGGGAGAGTGTTCCCGTGCAGACGGCATTAGAACTGGCAGATGAGGATGAGACACTGGAGCCATTAGCGTTGCGGTTGCTACAGTTTATACGCGAAGAGGAAGCGGATGTACACATCAATCAGTTGGTGGAGGCGATGGAAGAGGATTACCAACAAGTGGTGACGCAATTAGTGGGATTGGAGTTACAAGGGCGTATTAGAGCTCTACCCGGAGGGTATTATCATTTAGTGAAATAAATAATTTTAAACAATAAATCGTATGAATACATTGAAAAAGTACGCAGGTGTGATCCTCGTTTTGTTAGGCGTTTTATGCTTAGTCGTTTATTTCTTCAAACCCGTATCGAACATCCTTTTGGCTGCTTCGTTGGTGCTTGAGATAGCTGGTATTTTTGCTTTTATCTTCCTCAATAGAAGCAAGTAAACCATGGTGATACGCTTGCAGGACATTGTGTTGCAGGCGCATCACGGGGTGTTTGCCCAAGAGCGCGAGCAGGGCAATACCTTCAAAGTGAGCGTTAGCATCGACATCCCCGAGACATTAGGGGTTGTGACGGATGAGTTGGAGGATACGATCCATTACCAGACCTTGTATGATGTGGTGGTGGAGCAGATGCAACAACCATCTAATTTGATAGAGCACGTGGCGGGACGCATTCGGGCGCAGTTAGTGCGTCTTTATCCCGAAGCGACGGTACACGTGCAAGTAAGTAAGAAAAATCCGCCCTTAGGGGGCGAAGTAGCGTGGGCTACAGTGGAATTATGAATGATGATGAAGCAATAAAATATCATCTTACCGGCATGTACCAAGACTGGTTCTTGGACTACGCTTCGTATGTGATCTTAGAGCGTGCCGTACCGGCTATTGAGGACGGACTCAAACCGGTGCAGCGTCGTATCTTACATGCCATGAAGTGTGTCGATGACGGGAAGATGAACAAGGTGGCGAATATCGTAGGTCAGACTATGCAGTATCACCCGCATGGCGATGCCAGTATCGGCGATGCGTTGGTACAATTAGGACAAAAAGACCTGCTGATTGACTGCCAAGGAAACTGGGGAAACATCCTCACAGGAGATGGGGCTGCGGCTCCCCGTTATATCGAAGCGAGACTGAGTAAGTTTGCCTTAGAGGCGGTCTTCAATCCCAAGACAACCCATTGGATGATGAGTTATGACGGGCGTAAGAAAGAACCCATCCACCTGCCCGTTAAGTTCCCACTCTTGTTAGCACAAGGCGTGGAAGGTATTGCGGTAGGTCTGAACTCGAAGATCCTTCCCCACAACTTCAACGAGTTATGCGATGCCGCGATGGCATACCTCAAAGGCGAGGAGTTTGTGCTCTATCCCGACTTCCCCACTGGAGGCGAGATAGACGTGAACCGCTATAACGATGGCGAGCGCGGGGGAATGGTCAAAGTGCGCTCGAAAATCACTAAGTCGGAGGACAATAAGACGCTTATCATTAGCCAAGTGCCTTACGGGACAACTACCTCAAAGATTATTGAGACTATCCTCAAAGCGCAAGATAATGGTAAGATAAAGATTAAGAAAGTCGATGACTTCACGGCGCAGGAAGCCAAGATTCTCGTGCAACTCGCTCCGGGTTCTTCGTCGGATAAGACGATCGATGCCCTCTACGCGTTTACGGATTGTGAGGTGACGATTGCACCCAACTGCTGCGTGGTAGAGGATAAGAAACCTATCTTCACGAATGTATCGACCCTACTCAAACGTTCTACGGATAACACCAAGCAACTGCTCAAGTGGGAATTAGAGATCCTCAAATCCGAGTTGGAGGAGCAGTATTTCTACACCTCGCTAGAGCGTATCTTCATTGAGAACCGTATCTATAAGAAAGAAGGATACGAGAACGCAACTGATAAGGATAACTTGATTGCTTTCGTGGATCAAGAGTTAACACCCTTCAAGGCTTCGCTCATTCGCGAGGTGAGACGAGAGGATATAGAGAAACTGTTTGAGATACGAATGCTCCGTATCACGAAGTTTGACTCCAAGAAAGCCGACGAACTGATGAAGTCCTTGGAAAAACAAATCAAAGAGACCGTCAAGAACCTCAATCACTTGACCGAATATACGCTTCATTGGTTTGAACAACTGAAAGCCAAATACGGCGACCGCTATCCGCGTAAGACGGAGGTGCGTAACTTCGCTTCAATCAATGTCAAAACCGTGGTGGAAGCCAATAAGAAACTCTATGTCAACTATACCGAAGGATTCATTGGAATGGGGCTTAAGAATGCCGACTTCCTTTGCAACTGCTCCGATATTGATGATCTTATCATCTTCCACAAAGATGGTAAATACAAGATTATTCGCGTTGCGGATAAGACGTTTATCGGGACAGACATCCTGCATGTGGACATCTTCAAGAAGAACGATACACGCACCATCTATAACGTTGTCTATCGCGATGGGAAAGGCGGAGATTACTTCATGAAACGATTCTTTGTGACGGGTATTGTGCGCGATAAGGAGTATGACCTCACCACGGGCAAACCCGGCAGTAAAGTTGTTTATTTCACGGCTAACCCCAATGGCGAAGCAGAGGTGATCAAAGTACAACTCAAACCGATGGCGCACCTCAAGAAACTGGAAATCATCAAAGACTTGAGCGAATTGGCGGTTAAGTCCCGCAGTGCACGAGGGAACTTACTCACCAAATACGATATCAAGTCTATCTCGCTTAAGCAGAAAGGACACTCCACTTTAGGCGGACGACAGGTGTGGTTTGACCCGGACGTGCTGCGTATCAACTATGACGGACAAGGCACCTACTTAGGCGAGTTCATGGATGAGGATAGGATATTAGTGGTTACCACCAAGGGCGATTATTACTTGACGACGTTCGAGTTGACGGCCCACTTTGACGACAATATCTATCGTATCGAGAAGTTCAATGCCCAAAAGATCTGGTCGGTAGTTTTGTGGAATGCGGACTTAGGCTATTACTACGCTAAACGTTTCCAATTCGATGCCCAACTCAAGTCGCAGAACTTCCTTGGCGAAGACGACCGCAATCGGTACGTTGCCATCAGCGATAGGGAAGAGGCTACGTTCCTTGTTACCTTCAAAGAGGCAAACCGCGAACCGATGACCCTCGTTATGTCCGAGTTCATCGAAGCCAAATCGCCTAAGGCGAAAGGTAAACGTATCTCGACCTTAGAGATTGACAAGATAGAAGATATAACCCCAGAACCTCCGGAACCGGAACAACCGGAAAATCCGGAAACGCCGGATAATCCGGAGACACCGGAACAACCGGAGACACCGGTTACTCCGGAACAACCCTCCGCGCCGGTGACGTTAACCATCACCAACGGAGAGAAAGAGGAGCAATTGAGTTTATTTTGAACAAACAATCTTATACCCCTTACCCGTAACGGCAAGGATAGTATAAGGCGTAGGCTCTAAGAAATGTCTTAGACGTGTGATAAAGACCGCTAACGAGCGGGAAGCAAAATATGTGTCTTGCGACCAGACGGAGGCAAGAATCAAGTGGCGATCCACGACTTGTCCTTCGTTGATGAGAAGCAGACGTAAGATCTCACTCTCTCGTGCCGTAAGGCGTTGATCACCCAAACGTTGGTGTTGGGAATCAAACAAGAGTGAACCGAGTTGATACGTAGTGGGTTGTTTCTTCGCAGGAGCCTCACACCGACGCAAGACCGCTTGGATACGACAAAGAGCAATGTCCATCGAGAAGGGCTTGGTGATATAATCGTCACAACCGATGTTGTAAGCTCGCAAGATATCCTCTTTTGCCGAACGTGCGGTAAGAACGATAATCGGTAGGTCCGCATTTGACTTACGGAGCTTGCGAAGCAAATCGAAACCACTGTTCGTGGATAGGTTGAGGTCTAAGATACACAAATCCACATGCGTAGAGGATAAACTCTCTAAGACGCGGTCCGACTGAGTAAGTGTGGTGACTTTGAAATTTTGACTGCGCAGGAAATCTGCGAAAATAGTGGTGAGGTTAACCTCATCATCTACCAAAAGAATATTTTTTTTACGTTCTGACATAACAAAAATTAACATACAAAATGCGTGCCAAAGTACTCTTAATAATGACCGGTGGGACAATTTCTATGGTTCAAGATCCTCAAACAGGGTCTTTGCGTCCCGCTTCGTTAGATACCTTTAAACATTTTGTGCCGGAGTTTTCGCAGGCACCCTTTGGGGTAGAACTGCTCGCTTTTAATCCGATGATTGACTCCTCGGACGTACACCCTTCCGATTGGGTAAAGATGGCACAAACCATCGAACAACACTACGATGAGTACGACGGATTTGTCATCCTGCACGGAACGGATACCATGTCCTATTCCGCTTCTGCCCTCAGTTTTATGTTAGAGGACTTAACCAAACCGGTTATCTTCACCGGTTCCCAGTTGCCGATAGGTGTGCTTCGTTCGGACGCAAGAGAGAACTTACAATCCGCTATCGAGATTGCCGCAGTTAAGAACGAAAACGGGCAACCGATGGTGCCCGAGGTGAGTATTTATTTTGAGGATAGACTATTCCGCGCCAATCGTACGACCAAACGCAATGCCGAGCACTTCTCTGCCTTTAACTCGTATAACTATCCGCCACTTGCCAAAGTGGGTGTACACATCACCTACCAACCCTCGTTTATCCATTATCCTGCTGCGGATGCTACGCTTAAGGTACACACCCAAATGGATGGGCGTGTGGCGGTTCTCAAACTCTTCCCGGGTATCACCGAACCGGTGGTGAAAGCTATTCTGAACACTCCCGACCTACGGGGCGTAGTCTTAGAGACGTACGGAGCCGGCAATGCTCCCTCATGCGAGTGGTTATATGAATCACTTGCCCAAGCAATCAAGGCAGGAATCATCATCGTTAATAAGACGCAGTGTAACACCGGCTCCGTCCAAATGGGACTATACGACGTCAGTCGTAACCTGCTGAAGGCGGGCGTGCTCTCCGGTTATGACATCACGACCGAAGCCCTACTAACCAAGATGATGTGCCTCTTAGGCGAATATCCGAACGACACCCCAAAAGTGGTTGAACTACTACAACAACCCCTTTGTGGTGAACTCACAAAAAACTAAAACGAACAACTAAAACTAATACAAACATGACAAATCAAGAACCAAAAGCAGTTTGGGAACACTTCCACGAACTGAATCTTATTCCTCGTCCTTCGGGACAGAAAGAAGCTATCTCTGAGTTTCTGGTTAATTATGGTCGCAGTTTAGGTTTAGAGACCTTGACGGACAAGATTGGTAACGTACTCATCCGCAAACCCGCCAGTCCGGGTATGGAGAACCATCCGGGAGTGATCCTTCAAGGTCACATGGATATGGTTCCGCAAAAGAATAGCGATGTCGCATTCGATTTTGCGAAGGATCCTATACGCGCGTACGTGGAAGATAATAAGGAGTGGGTAACCGCAGACGGCACCACCCTCGGTGCCGATAACGGTATTGGTGTGGCAGTAGCGATGGCTATCCTTGCCGATAAGTCTATCGTTCATCCGCCGTTGGAGGCATTCTTTACCGTGGATGAAGAGACCGGAATGTACGGTGCTTTTGCATTGGAAGGCGGGTTCTTACAAGGACAATACCTGCTCAACCTCGACTCCGAAACCGAAGGCGAACTATATGTAGGTTGTGCCGGTGGTGTAGATACAACCGCTACCTTCGACTATATCCCAGTCGAGGTAGAGGAAGGCGATATCGCTTTGCAGATTGACCTCAAGGGTTGCAAAGGCGGTCACTCGGGTTGCGACATCCACTTGCAACGCGCCAATGCCATCAAACTCCTGTTCCGTTTCTTAAAAGTGGCGGTAGCCGAATATGAAGCTCGTCTCGTGAAGGTCGAAGGCGGTAGCTTGCGTAACGCTATTCCTCGTGAGGCTACGGCAGTTATCACCATTCCTCAGGAGAGCAAAGAGGACTTGCAACAACTCGTGGACGACTACGAGGACTTGTTCATTCGTGAGTTCGATGGCGTAGAAGATAACCTGTCGCTGACCATGAAAGAGGTAGAGTGTCCCGCAGTCGAACTGCGCGAAGACGTACAAGACTTCCTTATCCACGCTATCACTTTATGCCCACACGGCGTTTATCGTCGCTTGGACGCAATGCCCGACATTGTAGAAACAAGTAATAACTTGGCAATGATTGCCACAACCGATAAGGATATTAAGGTCTTCTGCTTAACCCGTTCGTCGGTGGAGAGCCGCAAGGAAGAACTCAAACAAATCATTCACTCTGCCTTCGCTTTGGCAGGAGCCGATGTACAGTTCTCCGGTGCATACCCGGGTTGGAAACCCAACCTGCGCAGTAACCTGCTCGCCGTCATGAAGGATGTGTATAACAAGACCTTTGGCAACGATCCTCGGGTACTGATTATCCACGCAGGACTGGAGTGCGGTATCATCGGACGTAACTATCCAAAAATGGAGATGATCTCGTTTGGTCCTACCATTGAGCATCCCCATTCACCGGATGAGCGAGTAAATATCGCTACTGTGCAGAAACTGTACCAGTATGTATTAGCGGTTCTGCGTAGCCTGTAAGACCTCAACCGCTTTCTTGGTTATCTCATCTTCCCGTTCAAAGAGAGGGAAGAAACCGTCATCACCTAACACATCGCGAACGATGTAACAGTGAATGAGACGTTTAAGAAGGGGACTGGATTTAGCAATCTGGTCCTCTTTTGGTTGTACATCCTTGTCCTTGCAGAATGCCACAAACTGAGGCAACAAGTTCTGCTTAATCAGATGTTGCTCTAAACTCTGCCACGTCTTGAATTGGCTCAGTTGTTGGCGGTGCGCATCGACATATTGATAAGCAAACTGATACGTGAAGGCTAAGTTAACCACCTTATTATAATAAGGAGTCATCAGACTGGTGTCTCTTGCCACAAAGATATCGGGCATGATTCCTCCGCCACCTAACACCACGCGACCGTTCTTCGTGTAGTAACGAGTGCTGTCACCAAAATGGATACTGTCTTCGCTGAAGAACTCCCCTTTTTCGTAACGGTCGATGATGTCTTGCGCGTATTGGTCTTGTTTGCCTAACTCGTAAGGACGTTGGATACAGCGACCACTTGGGGTGTAGTAACGCGCCACCGTCAGGCGGATAGCACTGCCGTCCATAAGCGGCATCTGCTGTTGCACTAATCCCTTACCAAACGAACGACGACCAATAACCGTGGCACGGTCGTTATCTTGCATCGCTCCGGCAAAGATCTCACTGGCAGAAGCGGAGAAGTTATCTATCAGCACCACCAAGGGCACTTGCTTAAATCGTCCCAGTCCGTTGGCTTTCGCTTCGTAACGAGGATAAGCGCGACCTTGGGAATAAACAATCATTTCCCCTGCGTTAAGGAACTCGTTTGCCATACGAACCGCTTGATCCATGTAACCGCCCGAGTTCTCGCGCAGGTCAACGATATACGAGGTGGCTCCCTCTTTCTTGAGGTCGGCAAGCGCAGAGATAAACTCATTATACGTGCTCTCGCCAAACTTATTCACGCGTACAAAACCAATGTTCTTATCAATAATGAAATGGGCATCCACCGACTTAATGGGGATATCCCCACGGGTGATGGTGTAATACAACGTATCCGAATAGCCGTGGCGCAAAACGCCAATCTTCACTTGTGTACCCTTAGGACCACGAAGGGTGTGCATCACTTTCTCGTTGTTGATACCCTTGCCCGTGAAACTGGTGTCGTTGACGGAGATGATCTTATCGCCTGCTAACACGCCTACACCCTCACTCGGTCCACCCGAGATAACGGCGACCACGTTGATGGTGTCTTTTTGGATGGTGAACTGCACACCGATACCCGAGAACGATGCACTGAGTTCGGAGTTCACAATCTCTAAGTCTTTCTTTGGTATATAAGCCGAGTGCGGATCCAACTGTTTGACGATATCCGCCATCACCTCATCCGTGATACTATCCACATTCAAGGAGTCCACGTACTGTTGCTCCAACAGTTGAAGCAATTGATCCACTTTGCTATTGGGCATAGCAAAAATCTCATTGCCATTGATGACAATGCGTTGGGCGTTGGCTTTGTTCTGGATGGCGTTTCCAATCAGAAACCCAAGAAACAAACACACTACCGTAATTGTTGGCCACAAATACTTTTTCATAATTATTCAACCAAATGTACTACTTCGATGCCTGCACGACGCAGGATATCCAGTCCATCGTTAATGCGATATTCCTCTGCAAAAACAACCCGCTTGATACCGGCTTGAATAATGAGTTTGCTGCACTCCATGCAGGGCGAGGTGGTGACGTACAACGTCGCTCCCTCACTACTGTTATGGCTGCGAGCAATCTTCGTTATCGCATTCGCCTCGGCGTGCAGGACATACGGCTTACTCACGTTGTTGTCGTCCTCGCATTTGTTCTCAAAACCGCTGGGTGTGCCGTTATAACCATCCGAGATAATCATATTATCCTTAACCAAGATAGCACCCACCTGTCGGCGTTCGCAGTAACTATTTTCCGACCATGTTTTAGCCATCCTCATATAGAGGTAATCGCGTTTTTGTTGCTTATCCATGAATGAGTTGTTTTGCAAAATCGTTAATCTTAATGCCGTCAAATGTTCCCGAAGTCATCATCAACAAAGCCGTGTTCTCGTACTCAAACGAGCGCAACCGCTCTTGCAATGCTTCGCTCTCTGTAAATACCTCTACATTTTTCGTGCCAAACGCGTTGCGAACATCTTCGACCGAGATATTTTGTAGTCGTTTATGCTCTATCACTTTCGAATTGAAATACACCAACGCTACATCCGCTTCCGCCATACATCCCTCATATTGGGGTAAGAAAGCAGCCGTCAACGACGAGAACGTGTGCAACTCCATCGCCGCCACAAGTCGCAGGTTAGGATAATGCTCTCGTACCGCAGCAATTGTGGCTTTCAGCTTACTAGGGCTATGCGCAAAATCCTTATACGCCACGGCGCAAACGTTACCATCTGTATCTTGACGCTCTGCAATATGCTCCAGTCGATTGCTGGCTCCCGTGAAAGAAGCTATCGTTTGATAGAAGACCTCCGGCTTAACACCAATCTGCTCACAAACGAGACACGCCGCTTGCAGGTTCTGCATATTGTGCTTACCGAACACACCCATCTCCACATCGCCCTCGTATTCGATATAGGGCAATGTCTTCACCTTGCCTCCTACCTCCTTCGCTATCGCTTGTAAGTTCTCGTCCCTCTCGTAGTAAATGAATGCGTCAGTTATCGTCCTCGCGAACTTCCTAAACGTTTCCACGTACTCAGGGAATGTGGGGAACACATTGATATGATCCCACGCGATACCCGTGAGGATAGCGATATGAGGGTGATACCAAAGGAACTTACTCCTTAAGTCAAGGGGCGAGGTCAGGTACTCGTCGCCTTCAAAGACCGCGTATTTAGCTGTCTCGCTCAAGCGAACCATTCGTTCAAAGCCCTCTATCTGAGCACCGACCATATAATCGGCTTCGATACCGAGGTGTTGAAGTACGTACAAGATCATCGAAGTCGTGGTCGTCTTACCATGACTACCACCTACCACGATACGAATCTTGTCTTTCGTCTGTTCGTACAGGTATTCGGGGAAGGAGTAGATACGGATACCTAATTCCTTGGCGCGTATCAGTTCGGGATTGTCCTCTCTGGCGTGCATACCAAGGATGACCGCATCAAGGTCCTTTGTGATACGCTCGGGGTGCCACCCTAACTCGTCGGGTAGCAGCCCCGCATCACGTAAGTGCGTCAAGGCGGGATCGAAGATCTCGTCGTCCGAACCGGTCACTATATATCCCTCTTTGGACGCAACAGCCAATGCAAGGTTATGCATCGCTGCCCCACCTATCGCTATAAAATGTATCCTCATTCTTACTTGAACAGTTTTCCAAACTCTTCGTGCGAAACGGTCTTCTCCTCAATCTTTACGACACCTTTCAAAGCCTCGTAAATCTTGTTCTCCGCAACGCGCTCTACGATGCCGCGCAGTTGGTCGTCTTTCTTGAGCATCTCTTGAGCAAAGTTATTGAGGTATTGCTCATCCACGTGCATCAGACCATATTGCATGAATTGCATCTTTGCCACTTCTTTCGCGTAAGCCTCAACGTCCTCTTTCTCTACTTTGACGTCGTATTTCTTCATCAGTTGGTCTTTAGCCAAGTGCCATTTCAGTTCCTCAATCATCTTCGGGAAGTCGCGATCGAGGTCCTCTTGTTTCATCTCTTTGTTCGTAGCCATTACCCAACGACGCAGGAAATCTTCGGGGAAGGCGATGTCGCCCACTTTCTTAAGGATAGCGGCTTTGGCGTCCAATCCGAATTTATACTTACTGTCTTCAGCCATGTTCTCCTCGATCTCGGCGCGAACCTTAGCGCGGAAGTCGGCTTCGTCTTTTACGTTGTTCTCGCCATAGACTTTAGCAAACAGTTCGCCATTGATTTGAGCAGCTTGGTGACGGGTTACACCTTGAATCTCAAAGGTGAAGTCCGTTGCCAACTCTTTGGCTTCCTCTTTCTTGATGTCCAGCAACGAAGCAACCTCTACTTCGCTTTGGAAAGCTTTCATCGGGTTGAAGGTGATGATGTCACCTTTCTTAGCGCCTTTGAACTTAGCAGCAATCTTCTTGTCCTGCATGTATTGCGGATTGAGGATAGCGTTTTCTTTGACGATACCGTTCTCTTTCTGTTCGGTCATCAGACCTTTGATTACGTCGCCATCTTGTACCTCGTCTGCATCCACGTACTCACCAAAACGCTCAGCATAACTCTTGATTTGGTTATCTACCATCTCTTCAGTTACGTTAATCGTGTAATGAGCAATCTTGTTCTTGCCATCCAGAGCCGCATTGAACTCCGGTGCTACCGCGATGTCGAAAGCGAAGGTGAACGTGTCTTGGTTGTCCAAGTCCATTTGAGGAGTCAACTCCTCGTTTGGTAGCGGGTCTCCCAAGATATTGAGTTTCTGATCCTCTAAGTACTTGCCTAAGGACTCACCTACGGTGTTGTTCAGCACTTCGGCAAGCACGGCTTTGCCGTACATTTTCTTAACTAAGCCAAGGGGTACCATACCCGGACGGAAACCGGGGATATTGGCTTTTTGACGATACTGACGTAATTCTTTGTCCACTTTCTCCTGATAATCAGCAGGCTCAATCGTTAACGTGATCACTGCCTTCAGGTCTTTAATTTCACTTTGTTCGATTTTCATATCTTTAAACTTTTTAACTTATAAACTTTTTAACTTATAAACTACTCTACACTCTAAACTCTACACTCTCAACTAATCAAGCACCTTCCCGTCATCTCTTCCGGTTGCTCAATGCCCAATATATGGCACAGGCTCGGTGCTACATCGGCGAGGATACCGTCCTCTAACTTCGCATTGAGGTTATCGCTGATATACACAAACGGTACGGGGTTGAGGGAGTGCGCCGTATTAGGCGTTCCGTCCTCGTTCTTAGCGTGGTCGGCATTGCCATGATCCGCGATGATGATGATCTCGTAACCGTTCTTGCGAGCACTCGTCACCACTTTATCTACACATTCGTCAATGGTCGTCACCGCTTTTTGGATAGCCTCATACACACCCGTATGACCCACCATGTCGCCGTTGGCGAAGTTAAGCGTGATATAGTCATACTTCTGTGTGTCTAATGCTTGGCAGAGCGCTTTTGTCACTTCGGGCGCACTCATCTGAGGTTGTAAGTCGTAGGTCGGCACCTTCGGACTGGGGATAAGGATACGGTCCTCGCCCTCAAAAGCAGCCTCACGTCCGCCGCTGAAGAAGAACGTCACATGAGCGAACTTCTCCGTCTCAGCGATACGCAGTTGTTTCAAGCCGGCTTTGGACACAATCTCACCCATCGTGTTTTGCACGTTCTCTTTCGGGAAGAGGATGTGCAGTCCCGTAAACGAACTATCGTACGGGGTCATGCAGCAGTAGTGCAGGTTAGGAATAGTGTGCATTCCTTGTTCGGGCATGTCTTGTTGCGTGAGAACGATAGTGATCTCTTTCGCGCGGTCGTTGCGATAGTTAAAGAAAATAACCGTATCACCTTCCTCAATCGTAGCGAGGGGTTGACCTTTGACTGTGTGAACAATTGGTTTGATGAACTCGTCCGTCACACCGGCTTCATAACTCTTGGCTACTGCCAGATGCATCGACTCGTATTGCGCACCTTGACCATGAACCAAGCAGTCGTATGCCTCCTTGATACGCTCCCAACGTTTGTCACGATCCATCGCGTAGAAACGTCCTTGAATAGTGGCTATCTCGCCACACGTGTCGTGCAAGTGTTGTTCCAACTGGTCGATGAAGCCTAAACCTGACTTCGGGTCGGTGTCACGACCATCCATAAAACAGTGAACGAACGTGCGTCCTTCTAATCCGTACTCTTTGGCAATCTCCGTCAAGTAGAACAGATGGTCGAAACTGGAGTGAACGCCTCCGTTGGAGGTCAGACCCATGATGTGCAGTTTCTTACCCGACTTCTGAACGTTCTCGTAAGCGGCTACAATCTCGGGATTACGGAAGATACTGCCGTCGCGACAAGCACGATTGATCTTCACTAAGTCTTGATACACAACACGACCGGCACCAATATTGAGGTGTCCTACTTCGGAGTTACCCATTTGCCCATCGGGCAGACCTACGTTCTCACCACTGGCTTGTAACTGGCTGTGAGGATACGTAGCCAATAACTTGTCCCAATGGGGCGTGGGGGTAGAATAGATGGCATTGGCAGCTTCTGGTTTGCCGATTCCCCAGCCATCTAAAATCATTAGTAATGCTTTTTTCATTTATCTTAAAAATTATAACGTAATCGTCACAATACTGCACGCCGGCATCGTCACTTCCACTTCTCCGCCTTTCATCCCATCTGCCTTTCCGCCTTTCCGTCTATCTGCCTCTCCGCCTTTCTGCTTATACCCCTTAAACTCCTTCGGCTCTACCTCATTCGGCTGATCAAACGTATTCGTGTCGTGTACGTCCTTTGCCGTTAGCACTTGAGCCGACAGCACTTTCCCTTGTACGCCTTGCAGCTTCACCGATTGCAAGTGCTTAAGGTTGGTATTGATAAGGGTGATATACGTGCGTCCGTCTTTCGTGGAAGCGGTAGCCGCAATAGTGGGCACACGTCCTTCCGAAAGGGTGGTGTAGCTATTATTCTCTATCGTCGTGGGCACCCACGTTGCGTCTTGGTAGCCCTTAAACATCTTGAACACATGGTAAGTCGGTGTCAACGCCATACGATTGCCTTCGGTCAGAATCATCGACTGAAGCACATTCACCGTTTGGGCGATATTCGCCATCGTGATACGGTAACTGTATTGATGGAAGATAGCGAACGACAGAGCCGCTACCAGAGCGTCACGCATCGTGGCTTGTTGATAGAGGTGCCCGGGGTTGGTACCGGGTTCTACATCGTACCACGTACCCCATTCGTCAATCACGAGGTCAATGTGTCGAGCCGTGTCGTAACGCTCCATGATTTCAATCGTACGAGCAATGAAGTCCTCTATCTGTAACGCTTTCGCCAAAGTGATATAATACTCGTTCTCGTCAAACTCAGTAGACGAACCGTGGTGGTTCCAGTCTTGCGGAACGGTGTAATAATGCAGCGAATAACCGTCCATCATCGTTCCTACTTTGCGCATCAGTATCTCCGTCCAACCATAGTCTCCGGTCGTGCCTCCGCAGGCGACTTTATACAGGTGTCCGTTGTAGTTACGCGTATAGGTAGCATAACGACGGAAGAGATCACTATAATAGTCCGCCGTCATGTTTCCGCCACAACCCCAAGCCTCGTTACCAATACCGAGATAACGCACGTCCCAAGGTTCGTTACGACCATTCGTTCGACGCATATTAACCACCGTACTTTGGCTGTTAGAGGTCATATATTCAACCCACTTTGCCAATTCCTCGGGCGTACCGCTTCCGATGTTTCCACTGATATACGGTTTGGTTCCCACCATTTCGCAGAAATCGAGGAACTCGTGTGTTCCAAAACTGTTATCCTCCAACGTCCCGCCCCAGTTGTTATTGCAGATCTTCGTGCGTTGGTCTTTAGGACCGATGCCGTCCATCCAGTGATAGTCATCCGCAAAACATCCGCCGGGCCAACGAAGGACGGGCATCTGCAAGTCGCGGAGAGCCTCCATCACGTCTAAGCGATAGCCGTTCTTGTTTGGGATATCGGAATCGGGACCAACCCATATTCCGTCATAGATACAGCGACCGAGGTGTTCCGAGAACTGACCATAGATATCTGCCGAAATCGTCTGATTAGAAGCAGGTTGAAGGGTTACAACGACTTGGGCATTAGTAGAAGTCATAGACCCTAAAATCGCCAAACAAAAACTAATAAAAAAGGCATTCGCGCATTTCATGCTGCAAAGGTACTGCTTTTTTTTGATATTTGCAAATAAAAAGTGTAACTTTTTGCAAAAAAACGCCAACCGTGGATGTCGCGTTACTTCTTATACACTTCTTTACCCTCAAAATAGGTGGCAACGACTTGGGTGTTGTGAATGTCCGCAACAGGGCAAGTCAGTACATCCTTGTCAGCCAGCACGAAGTCTGCATATTTGCCCACTTTGATGGAGCCGCGCTCTGCCTCTACGTGCATCTGGTAAGCGCCATTGATGGTGAGTGCCTGCAGAGCCTGCTCACGAGAGATAAGCTCGTCTTTCCAGAAAACAGGAGTGAGTGCGCCATCGGCATGCATCTGTCCGGAAACGGCAATCTCCATGATTCCAAACGGATCGGTCGAAGAACCGGAAGTAGCAGGGTAGTCACAGTGAGATGTCACAACGGCTCCGGCATTGAAATACGATGCCATTGGATACGCTTTACCTTTATAATTTTTAGGAAGAATAGCATTTAGCACATCTGCTACTTCTTGGCCCATTCCGTGCCACAACATTCCGCTTACAGCCACGATATTGTTCTGCGCCATACGTTGGAAATCCTCTTGAGACACATTACGACAATGCACCGCGGTGTTGCGCAGTTCGGGGTGATTGGACGCAACAAACGCGTTCACGGCACGGTTGACAGCAGCGTCACCCATGGTGTGAATATGCATCGTCATTCCGTTGTTATTAGCGGTGCGGGTAATCTGAGTCACTTCGCTTTCCTCCCAGTTAGCCATACCATGACCAAACTCAGAGACTTGATATGGTTCCGTCGTTAGACCCGTGCCACTCTCTACCGTACCGTCCATAAAGATCTTGACGTAGTTGGCATTGATGTGGCCACCCGTGTATTTCTTCGTCTGTTCAGCCTTTTTCAGTTCGGCTGCCACATCCTCACACGAACTCTCGAACTCGTAACTCATACCCAATAATATATGCAGTTTGCCGTCTCGGTCGAGCGACTTAGCGCCATCATAGAAAGCATTTGTTCCGAACACATTAGACCAACCGTCCATATACGATACAAAACCTTGAGAAAGCAACTGTTTCTGCGATTGTTCTACCGCCGTTTGGGCTAAAGAAGCAGGGAAAATCTCATTAAAGTCTATGCCGCGTGTGCGAACATACGTTCCCGCCTGCTCTAACAGCAGTCCGGTAGGCGTTTTTGTCACCGAATCCATACATATCTCGCCACCACGGATGGTAGAAATCAGCACCTTCCCGTCCTTATCTATGATACCGGCATTTTGCAAGCACAAGGTGTTTGCCAAGCCTTTATGTACTTCGGAATCGTTGACAAATAGGGCAATGTCAGGGCAGATAGAGTCTAATTGCTGACGCGTAGGCATACCTTCAACAAAAAAAGCTTGATACATCCATCCAAAGCCATAGATAGACGACTTACCTGCCGCTTTGGCTTGATCGTAAGCGGTCTTAACCATCTGCAAAAACTCAGGCACAGTGGTCTTGATGGAGGGAGCCGGTCCACCCATCAGTTTGATACCGTTCGCCATCAAGTAGTGGGCGTGTCCCTCGTAGCAACCCGGAATGATGATACCCTTGTCGCGATGGTCAATCACGGTGAAACCTTGCTTTTCATATTTTTTTGCTCCGTCAGCATCTCCCACATACACAAACTTACCGTCTTTCACGACAAAAGCGTCTGCGATCGTGTTGTTTTCTGCGGTAAAGATTTTGCCATAAACGACTAAATTGGCTTCGTCTTTAGGAGCGTTCTTGTCTTTGCAACCTACCAATGCGATAGCTGTAATAGCTATAAGTGCTAAAATTACTTTTTTCATATTTTGGGGACTCTATTTGTTGACATAAACATTTTTCGCTGCAAAGGTACGGATTTTTTTTAATATACGCAAATTTTTCTGTGTTTTTTCGGGTATTTGGAAAAACTTTCACCCTTGGAGCAAAAGGCGTTAGACGGCTTCAATTAGGAAAATAAAGTAAGTGTAAAGTAAGCACTATTAGCCTCTAATGTAAGTGTAATAACGTTACCTCACCGAGATGTTACCGAGACGTCACCGAAGGGTTACCGTATGGTTGTCATGACAATTTTGTAAAAAATAGGCAAAAAAACTTGCACATATCAAAAAAAAATAGTACCTTTGCACAAAATATAGAAAATACAGTAACTTTAATTATTAACCCTCAAAATTTATCACTATGGCACAGACAAAGGAAAATCCAATGGAGAGCAATGTGATTACTCTCAAAGTTTACGAAAATGACGAAATAGTTGAAAAAGACTTCCGCTTAGACGAACTCTTAGCCATCTGCACGAAAGCCTACTACGAACTGGCTACCAATAAAGGCGGTGCCCTCGTGTTTGTTAAAGGACAAGAAGATCCATTCGTTACCGCAGGCGAAGTGACGACAAAGAAGATTATGGGGCGTTTAGCACAAAACCCAAACGCGAAACAGCTGCCGCTGATAGCTAAAGGGTCGTCGAACCTGCACGTACTCAAAGACGCTTATCGCGAGACAGAGAAGTATATCGTGCTTAAGTCCGGAGCAAAACTGCTGGTGAAAGCGGATAGATAGTGATTAGTCGAAGGGATAAGTGACACCCCATTGGGCGCGGAGGGTATCCATCTGCTGCATGATAGCGATGGTCTCAGCATGAGGCATCATAGGTGACTCCGTCAGACCGGCATCTAAACAGCGTTTGCACTCAATCACCTCGTACTCGTACCCATTAATCATCGTCGCGGGTTTGGTAATCCGCTCGACGAGTTGGTAATCACGATAGACCTCAATACACTCGGGACAGTTGATATTATCAACGCGTATATATCCTTCCGTTCCACTGATGAGACCTTGTCGGTCATTGAGCGTCAATGCTCCGGCTTGAAGATTAGCCATCTTCCCATCTCGATAGGATAGGGAGATGGCTTCCATCATATCCATTTTTGTATCCCCTAAATGACAGTTAGAGACGGTCTTAACGATATCCGTCCCAAAGTACATTCGTGCAAAATTGAGCACATAAACGCCTAAATCCAACAACGCCCCACCGCATAAGTCGGGACGCAAGATGCGCTCCTTATGCTCCATGTTGTAACACAAAGTGGCAGTGAGCACGCGCGGTTCGCCAATGATTCCCGAGTTGAGTAGGTCGCTAATCTTATGCGATAGCGGCATATAACGTGTCCAGATAGCCTCCGTGATAAAAAGGTGACGCCGGTGGGCATAGTCAATCAGCTCCTTCGCTTGCTGCGCATTGGCAGTAAACGCTTTCTCCACGAGGACGGGCTTGCCATGCTCCAATGCCAAATGGGCGTGAGCATAATGGTGCGAGTGGGGTGTGGCGATATACACGAGGTCAACCTTCGGGTCGGAAACCAAAGCCTCATAACCTTCGTAAGCCACCGGAATCTGATACTCGCGAGCAAAAGCATGCGCTCTATCGCCATCGCGCGAAGCGATAGCGTAAATATCTATGTCGGGTAGCGGCGCTACCGCTTCTGTTAGTTTGCGGGCTATCCAGCCTGCACCGAGGATACCTATATTCATAATGATGAATTGAACGCCCAAAGGGCTAAATGATGAAATGATGAATTGATCAATTATAATTGATGTAGGCGGTCGAGGGCGGTTTCGGGAAGGCGACCATCGGGACGAGGTCCGATATTAAGGAGCAGGTTCGCCCCCTTCGCGTTCGTGTTATCGCGTAACGTACGCAGTTCTTCTACCGAGCGATACCAGATGTCGCTCACCTTATACCCCCACGAGAAATTCATCGTCTGACACGTCTCTAACGGTAGGACTTGACTCACACCGGCTTGACCCTCGTAGCCCCCTTTGCTCTCACCCGGTACATCGCGTTCAAAACACTGGATGTCCTCGCCCGGACGGTTCTCGTGGTGGTGGTTATTGGCAACTAAACAGGCGGGTTGTAAGCGATGGATGAGGCTGTATAATTCCTCTAAACGCCAATCAAAAGCAGGCGTCTCGTCGGCGTGATCCCATTCGCCATCCAACCAAATAGCTCCTATCGGTCCATACTCGGTGAGCAGTTCGGTGAGTTGGGCTTTCATAAAATCAAAATAATGGTCATAATCGGCTTTGGATACGTCCTTGCCACAGCCGGTTCCCGATTGTCCTAACGGATAGTCGGGTCTTCCCCAATCGACCAACGAATAGTAGAGGTGCAGGCGCATACCTTGGCGATGGCAAGCATCGGCTAACTCTTTGAGGATGTCGCGACGGAAGGGCGTAGCATCGACAATGTTATATGCCGATTGGCGCGTGTGCCACATCGAGAACCCATCGTGGTGACGGCTGGTGAAGCAGATATACTTGGCTCCTGCCTCCTTGAAATGACGAACCCATTCGTCAGCATCAAAACCGGCAGGATAGAAGGCTCCGGCGGCTTTGGCGTATTCGTTTTGCTGGATGGAATCGACGGACATATACCATTCGCCTTGACCAAAGACACTGTATATACCCCAATGCAGGAAGATACCGAACTTCATGTCGCGGAACTCGGCTCGCGATTGCAGGTTAGCCGGTGAGGGTTGATATGTCGGCTGCGCCATAAGCGTAGCGGAGAAGAAAAGAAGGAGGAAGAGGATGCGTTGCATAATGAAGAATGCATAATGAAGAATGACTAATGAAGAATGATTATTGGGTGAGTGAGGTTATTTCGCCATCGCGGAGGTGAGTGATGAGGGTTTGACCGGGTTGGACTTGGTGTTTGCTGGTGAGCACTTGTCCGTTGATAGTGGTGAGCGAATAGCCCATCTTATAGATACGCGCCGGGTCACAAGAGGCAAGACGCTGAGCGAGCAACTCAATGGCGTGCTTACGAATAAGCACCTGCCGCTCTTGCGTCTGAAGTAATCGGCGTCTAAGGTCTTCGAGTCGTTTAATCTCTTCGTTCAAGCGATCCACAAAGAACGCCGCCACAGCGGTCGGGGTCTTGAGGGCACGATAAGCAACGAGGTCTATTACACTCACATCGCGCGTGTGCCCGATACCCGTAATAATAGGAAGAGGGAACTGCGCACAGGTGGCTGCGAGTAAGTAACTATCGAAACAACTCATATCTAAACTGGCACCTCCACCACGAATGATCACCACCACATCGAACTCGTCTTCTCGCTGAGCAATCGCTTGCAACGCCTTGAGAATAGACGCTTCGGCACTGTCGCCTTGCATGATAGCGGGGAAGAGGGTAGAGTGTAGAGTTGACGCCCTTTGGGCTAGTGTAGAGTGTAGAGTAGTTGAGAGTGTAGAGTTGAGAGAGGAGAGCTGGTGGATGAAGTCTTCGTAGCCGGCGGCGGTGTCGGAAGAGATGACGGCAATACGCCTCACCACGGTGGGGAGGGTGAGCGACTGTTGCATGTCGAGGATACCCTCTTTTTGCAGTTGGCGGATGGTCTCTTGACGCTGACGCGCCAAGTCGCCAATGGTATATTGCGGGTCGATACCTACGATGTTCAGGCTCAGCCCATAGACATCGTGCCAGTTGATCTCTACCTCTAAGAGCACCTGTATGCCCGCCTGTAAAGTAGAGCCGGTCTCTTGTTCAAAATAGGCGGAGAGGATAGCAAACACATTCGCCCAACAGTTTCCGCGCATCTTTGCGGTAAACAGTCCGTCTTTCCCTTTCTCCACCAAATCGAAATACCCATGCCCGTTGCGTCGGGACAGCGAAGCTATCTCTGCACGCACCCAGTAGGTGTCATTCAACTCCACGGAGAGCACCTCTCCGATGAGTTCACTTAGTTGACTGAGCGAGTAGGTAGTCATGCATAGCTGCGGCGGCTTTGCGACCGTCGGACATTGCGAGTATTACGGTTGCTCCTCCACGAACGATATCGCCTCCGGCAAAGAGAATAGGCAGTGAGGACTGCATTCCCTCGTTGACAACGATTGTTCCTTTCTTCGATATCTCTAATCCTGCAACCGACGAGGGGATAAGCGGGTTCGGCGAAACGCCTACTGCCACAATCACAAGGTCGGCAGGGATAGTGATTGTCTTCCCTTCTACCGGTACGGGACTGCGACGACCCGACTCGTCGGGTTCGCCAAGCGTCATGACTTGGAGGACGGCTTCCTGTACGCGACCGCTATCATCGGCGTGATATTCGATTGGGTTATGGAGCGTGAGGAACTCGATACCTTCTTCTTTGGCATGACGCACCTCCTCGATACGCGCAGGCATCTCGTCTTCGCTGCGGCGATAGACGATCATCGCATGCTCAGCGCCTAACCGTTTGGCAGTGCGAACAGCGTCCATAGCGGTGTTACCACCTCCAACCACGACGACGTTCTTGCCATAGAGCAGAGGTGTGTCGGTGGCAGGAGAAGAAGCGTCCATGAGGTTCACGCGAGTGAGGTATTCGTTGCAGGAGAGCACCCCGTTGAGGTTCTCGCCCGGGATACCCATGAAACGAGGCAGTCCGGCACCCGAACCCACGAAGATTCCTGCAAACCCTTGTTGTTGCAGGTCTTCAATGGTGAGGGTCTTACCGATGATGATATCCGTCTTAAACTCGATGCCGAGTTGTTTGAGGTTGTCTATCTCTTGATCCACGATACGATTAGGAAGACGGAACTCGGGAATACCATATTTGAGTACACCGCCAATCTCGTGCAACGCCTCAAAGACCGTCACTTGATAGCCAAATTTTGCCATGTCGCCCGCGAAACTCAAGCCCGAGGGACCGCTGCCGACGACGGCGATTTTTAGACCGCCTTCGGCTGAAAGACCGGCTTCGCCTGAAGGACCGCTGTCGCTGAAAGACCGCTGCGCTGAAAGACTGCTATGGTCGGCGACGAAGCGTTCGAGATAACCGATGGCTACCGGTTCGTGGTTCATCTTAAGATGGATACACTGTGCTTCGCACTGTTTCTCTTGTGGGCAGACACGACCACAGACGGCAGGTAGGGACGAGGACGCCTTGATGGTGTCAGCAGCACCGAGGATGTCGCCTTGTCCTAACTGGTGGATGAAAGCCGGGATATTGATTCCGACAGGACAGCCTTGGATACAGCCGGCATTCTTACAGTTAAGGCAACGTTTAGCCTCCTGCATAGCTTGTGTGAGGGTCAGTCCTTGGTTGACTTCCATGTGTAACGATTGGACGCGAACAGAAGGTGCTACCTCGTTCATCTTCACGCGCGGAAGGGCTGCACGCTCTTTGGCAGTGAGGGGACGGATGGTCTCTTGGTAAGCCTCGTAGGCAGCTGCTTCTTCGGGTTTATACGACCTTAGACGCGAGAGCATCTCATCAAAATCCACTTGATGGGCATCGAACTCGGGACCATCGACGCAGACGAACTTCGTTTGTCCGCCTACCGTCACGCGGCAAGCACCGCACATACCCGTACCATCAACCATGATGGTGTTGAGGCTCGCCTCGGTGGGGATATTATATTTCTTCGTGGTCAACGCCACGAACTTCATCATAATGGCGGGACCGATGGTGATACACTTATCGACTTGTTCGCGACTAACGACGGCTTCAATACCGGCAGTGACCAGTCCTTGTTGTCCTAACGAACCATCATCGGTCATGATAATCAGTTCGTCGGAGAACTGTTGTAACTCATCCTTTAAGATAATCAGTTCTGCGGTACGAGCTGCGAGAATCGTGATGACGCGGTTGCCGGCTTTGTGTAAGGCTTCCGCGATAGGAAGCATCGGCGCTGCACCCACACCACCACAAGCACAGATGACGGTACCGTAGTTCTCGATGCGCGTAGCGCGACCGAGCGGTCCAACGATGTCGTGGATAGAGTCGCCTTCGTTGAGGGCGAGCAACTTGGCAGAACTAACGCCAATACGCTGAACGACAAGTGTGATGGTCCCTCTGGCGGTGTCAGCCGAAGAGATAGTAAGCGGCATACGTTCTGAGTGGTCATCTACACGAACGATGACGAAATGTCCCGCTTTGCGACTAGCAGCAATAAGCGGAGCCTCAACCTCAATCTGCGCTACGTTCTCGGAAAAGAACCGTTTGGATATTATTTTGTTCATATTAAAAATATTTCGTTTCAGAACCGAGGATGGAGGTTAGCAGGTTATTTGCCAAACGACTGGCACCAAAACGGAAGGATTGGTTATTGAGCCACTCTGAACCTAAAATATGTTTAACGAGCGTGTAGTGTTGTACGGCTTCTTGGGTGGTGGATATACCTCCGGCAGCCTTAAAGCCGACTTTGATACCGGTCTTCTCATACCAGTCTTTGATGGCTTGGCACATGACATAGGTGGCTTCGGGCGTTGCGTTGACAGCAATCTTACCTGTAGAAGTTTTGATAAAATCTGCTCCGGCAGCCATCGCAAGGATAGAGGCTTTGTAGATGTTCTCGGCAGTTTTCAAAGCACCCGTTTCGAGGATGACCTTAAGGTGAGCCGGTTGGATGGCATCCTTAATCTCGGCTATCTCGTCGAAGACTTCTTGGTAGTTGCCTTCGAGGAACTTTCCGATAGAGATGACGATGTCAATCTCGGTTGCTCCCTCTTTGACGGTGAGAGCCGACTCGGCAACCTTGACTTCAATGAACGTCTGCGAAGCAGGAAAACCGGCAGCAACGGCAGCAATACCTACAGGTTCGGTCAGCGTCTCATGAACAGCAGATACCAAAGCGGGATAGACGCACAAAGCGGCTACGTTAGGAATAGACGGGTATTGTTTGGGGAAGTCGTTGACTTTGGAGGTCATTTTTACCACTTTTTCCGTTGTGTCATCCCCGTTGAGGGTGGTGAGGTCGATTTGGTGGAGACATTGTTTCCAAACCTCTTCGTTGTTGTTGGTTTCATACTCCTCGCTAAAGATGGTAGCGATAGCGTTTTTTACTTCCTCGTCATTGCGAAGACAAGGGTATTGACTGAATAGTTCTTCAAATTTAGTCATAGTATAATGTGTTATGGATTAAGACGACCTAAAATAGTTTCATTTCCTCGAACGGCTTCGCCGACAGCCACGAACATCTCGGTGTTCTTAGGCAGATAGAGATCCACACGAGAACCGAGTTTAATGAATCCCATGTGTTGGTTACGTTGTGCCATCTTGCCCGCTTTGGCGTAGGTGACGATACGTCGCGCCATAGCTCCGGCGACTTGTCTGACGGCAACCTGTAGTTTTGACGGGGTCTCTATCACCACGAGAGAACGCTCATTCTCAGAGGAAGACTTGGGCAGCCAAGCGCCTTGATGACGTCCTTTTTGATGTTCGGAGACAAGGATATTCCCTTCAACGGGATACCAGTTGGCATGGACATTAAAGGGCGACATAAAAATACTAACTTGCAATCGTTCTTCGTGAAAATATTCGTGTTCTTGTACCGGTTCGATGACCACCACGCGTCCGTCAGCCGGAGCGATGATGAAGTCCGGGTCATCGACTTCTAAGACACGTACCGGACTGCGGAAGAAGTAAGTGACAAAGACGAGTAACGCCGCAGTGATAATAAGCGAAATAGCGAAGATTACACTCCAATAGGGGGTGTTATGCCAATAATGAACTCCTAAAAAAACGAGGACGTTCGTTACAAAAAGTAATAAGACGAGGCCGATAATAATGTTTCTGCCTTCGCGGTGGATGTGAGGTCGTTTGAGTTTTTTCATAGTATTACCATTGTTTGAAAGGCATCTTTGCAATCATTTCGGCTGCGTCATCAATGCCTTGTTGGATTTTCTTTTCAAACATCATCTTGAACATCATCGGGATATCCGCTTTTAAGGTGAGTTTCATGCGTGTGTCTTCTGGCGCAACCTCTTTGAGTTGGATCCAGAAGTTAAGGGAGAGAGGTAAGTTCTCAAAGCCGAACTTGATGGTATCGTTTTCGATGCGGTCAACGATACGAATAACGATTTTCTGCCCCAGTCCATCCACTTTCATTCGGATGGAATCGTCCTCAATGTCAAGCTCTTGCACCTTGTCTTGCGGAATAAGGTCGCGTACTCGTTCGAGGTTCTTAAAGTTACTCAGTCCCTTATAAACCGCCTCAACAGGTGCGGGAATAGATGTTATTTTACTTTCGTACTTGGTTTCTGACATGATGGTTTCCATTTAGTGGGAGAACGATGCCATTCGCGTAGGATAGCAATGTCCTCCGGTGTATATAATTTATCTTCTTGTGCTTGGTTGAGAATCGCCTCAAAATTCGTTAATGAGAGCAACGGCACTCCGGCTACGGAGAGACGTTTTTGGGCGATAGAGAATTGGTAGTCAAAGATAGTGACTACACCTTCGACGGTACAGCCATTATTACGAATGGCCTCAATCACGTTGGACAGGTTAATGCCCGAATTGACTTGGTTGTCAATGATGACCACTTTCTGGCGGGGTCTTAGTTCGCCTTCAATTTGGTTCTCCATACCGTGATCCTTGGGCGTAGGATGAACATAGACGAAGGGTAACCCGAGTTGCTCTGCCACAAGAACACCGTGGGCAATGGCGGAAGGTGCCAGTCCGGCAACGATATCTATATCCGGAAAATGTTCCGCCACAAGACGGCTTAGTTCCAATTTGATGAACGCACGTGCTTGTGCAAAACTCAATATCTTGCGGTCATCCAAGTAGATGGGACTTTTCCACCCGTTTGCCCATTTGAAAGGGTGGGCTACTTGAACGTAAAAAGCTTTCATTTGCAACAGCTTACGTGCGGTGATTGATTCGATGTTCATATTTTTGTATTTCTAAATTCGTTTGTTTGATTTGTTTCTCTAATTGGTGGATGTCTCGCATCAAACATCCTAATTGGTAGGTGTCCAACAATGCTTCTTTATCGCGGTCGGATAGGCGGAAGGTTCGACTTGTCTTCCCTTGCATTCGAACGATAATAGGTTCCGACCTATAAATATCTATAAAGTGCAATGCCGCGGTAGCGCTGGTATCCTCTAAAGTCAAGATGTCGTGCCATTGCTCTTGTTCAAAACTATGGGACGAACCGGTAAACACATTGTATTGCTCTCCCGACGAGAAGGTGACTTGTGTTGGGTTTAAGGGACGAGAACCAACGCTATATAGTTTGACTAAGATACGAAAATCGTCCGTTATATATGTTTGCACATAGTTTCGCTCTGCATTATACCTCGTTCGCAATCGTCGATGAACGTAATGCCCGTAGTCTTCATAAGTCTCATTCTTCTCGTAGCAGAATCGGTCGTTGAGAAACGCTTGCGCCTGTGGCAGAAGCGAGTCCAAGGTGGATTGATAGTAAATCAACGATTGTTGTTGAGCGACCAAAGCCACACTATCTGCCACGTATTTCTCTCGGCGCAGTTGTTCCACCTTTGACGGACGCTTCCCACATCCCCCTAAAACGAGGAACCCTATCGCGCACAATAATACTATATTGACTTTATACTTTTGACCCATAATAAACATTTTCAGCGTGCAAAGTTACTAAAAATTATTGAAATCGCCAAATGTTTCTCCTTTTTTTTGAAAAAAAACATAAAAAAATGAAAAAAGATTTGCATAATCAAAAAAAAATGTGTAATTTTGCACCCTGAATTATTTGCACAAAAATAATCCAAACGATAAATACAATTTATTTAAAGGTTTTTATTATGAAAAAAATTCAATTATTTGCGTCTGTTGTTGCTATTGCAATGCTGACCGCTTGTGGTAACACTCTTCCTCAACCGGAGGAGATTACGGTTAATCCTAGCCCCTTGAAAGTAGTGGGTGATAAGGTTAGTGCTGACATCGCAGGAACTTTCCCTGTTAAGAAATTTGAGCGTAAGGGCATCCTTACGGTTACTCCTGTGCTGAAATTCGCTGGTCAAGAAGTCGTTGGTGAGACGGTGACTTACATTGGTGAGAAAGTGAAAGAGAATGGTGTTATGGTTAGTTACAAGGAAGGTGGTTCGTACAACCAAACTTGCTCGTTCGACTATGTTCCTGAGATGGCTAAGGCAGAGTTGTATCTGCGCTTCACGGCTAAGGTTGGTAAGAAAGAGTCTGAAATGCCTGACTTGAAGATTGCTGACGGTGTTGTTTCTACTCAAAAATTGGTTGTTGCTGAGGAGAATAAGCCTGCTATCACCGCTGATAAGTTCCAACGTATCATCCAAGAGATGCAAGAGGCTGACATTAAGTTCTTGATTCAACAATCCGCTTTGCGTCAATCTCAAACTAAGAGCCAAGAGATGAAAGACTTGACGGCTGCTATCAAAGAGGCGGATAAGAACGAGAAGAAAGCTATCAACAAACTCGAAGTTAGCGGTTATGCTTCTCCTGATGGTGGTATGGATCTCAACACGAAGTTGGCTAACGATCGTCAAGTTGCTGCCCAGAAGTTCTTGAAGAGCCAAATGAAGAAAAACAAAGTGAAAGCAGAGATCGAGTCTTCTGTTACTGCTGAGGACTGGGAAGGCTTCCAAAAAGCTATTGCAGCCAGCGATATCCAAGATAAGCAATTGGTTCTCCGCGTGCTGAGCATGTACACCGATCCTGAGGAGCGCGAGGCACAAATTAAGAACTTAAGCAGTGTTTATAAAACCATTGCTGAGGAAATTCTGCCCGAATTACGTCGCAGCCGTTTGATCTTAACGACCGACTTGATTGGTAAATCCGATGAAGAGATTTTGGCTCTTGTTAAGAACGATCCTGCTCAACTGAATGTGGAAGAGATGTTATATGCTGCTACTTTGGTAGAGGACGTTAACGAGAAGATGGCTATCTATCAAAAGGTTGCTGACACCTTTGGTGACTATCGCGCATACAACAATATGGGTATGATTAAGTTCCAACAAGGCAAACTCGAAGAGGCTGCTGCTCTCTACGAGAAAGCGCTGGCTATCAACGCTACCAATGCTGACGTGAACTACAACGCAGGTGTTTGCGCTATGGCTATGAACAATTTGGATAAGGCTGAACAATACTTAGGCAAGGCTGCCGGTACTACCGGTGACTTGAAGACGGCTATGGGTACGCTTTACACCATGAAGGGCGACTACGCTGCTGCTACCGCTGCTTATGGCAAGAGCGCAACCAATAACGCTGCTGTTCAAGAGATCCTGAACGAGGATTACGCTGCTGCTCGTCAAACCTTAGCTGCTGTGAAAGAGCCTAATGCTACGACCGCTTACTTGATGGCTATCGTAGGTGCTCGCACGAACGATCGCGAAACGGTTTACGCTAACATGCGCGTTGCCATCAGCCGTGATGCGGCTCTGAAAGCAAAAGCTGCTAACGACATCGAGTTCGCTAAGTATGCTGAGGACGCTGAGTTCCAAGGAATCATTAAATAAGGACATCATAAAGAATGTCGGTTTTATTTCCAAAAGTAAATAAACCCCGCGAATGGGACTATCGCCCCATTTACTATGATGAGGAAAAAGAGGCGCGCAAGGAAAAACTTGCGCGTCTTCATCATGGGTCTTTTCGCGAGGAACACGAGAAACACAAGCTTGAACAACAGCAAAAACAAAAGTCGCGTCTAATCTTCTTTGTAGCACTGTTGTTAGTGGCTGCTCTTTTGTATTATTTCTTATCATAATGGATGTCGTTCGTCTTTTACCGGATGCTGTCGCTAACCAAATAGCTGCCGGCGAGGTTATTCAACGCCCTGCTTCTTGTCTGAAGGAGTTGGTGGAGAATAGTCTTGACGCAGGTGCTACGCGCATAGAGATATTGTTGTTAGATGCAGGTCGCACCTTGCTTCAGGTGATTGATAACGGACGAGGCATGTCCGATACGGACACGCGTATGGCTTTTGAACGCCATGCGACATCAAAGATACAAGAAGCCAAAGACTTGTTTACCTTGCGTACGATGGGATTTAGGGGAGAAGCATTGCCCAGTATAGCGGCTGTCTCTCATGTGGAAATCACGTCTCGTAGGGAGGATGATGAGGTGGGGACATTGTTAGAGATTGCTGGATCACAGGTTATTCGACAAGAGGCGTGTCAGTGTGCCGTCGGGACGAACATAAAAGTGAAAGACCTTTTTTATAACGTACCCGCGCGCAGGAAGTTCTTAAAGACAGACCAAACGGAACTGCGTAACCTATTGACGGAGTTCTATCACATTGCGTTGGTGTATCCGCAAGTGCAGTTTACGTTGGCGCACAATGATGAGATACTATACTCCTTACCAGCCACCAATGAGAAGCAACGTATTGAAGCCATCTTTGGTGGAGCGACAAACCGCACCCTTTATACGTCGCGATTTGTGGAAGTGAAAACGGAGACGGAGTTGGTGAATATCTACGGTTTCGTCGGCAAACCCGAGGAAGCGACGAAGAATGCACAACAGTATTTCTTTGTCAATGGTCGTTATATGCGCCATCCGTATTTCCATAAAGCGGTAATGACAGCGTATGCCGGTCTGTTGAGCGGAGAGACGGTTCCCTCCTACTTCCTTTATTTCACGATTGCTCCCGATGCCATTGATGTCAACGTGCATCCCACGAAAACAGAGATAAAATTTGCGGACGAGCAACTGATTTTTCAGATACTCTTGTCCGTCATACGTGAGTCGTTAGGGAAGTTTAATATTTCGCCCTCACTGGATTTTAATCGTGAAGGGGAGATCGAGATGCCCGTGCTAACAGGCGACACGCCTATCAGTCAGCCGAAGGTGATGGTGGACCCTAATTATAATCCCTTCCGACCTAATAACGCAACCAAAGCACCTAAGAATTGGGAGAGTTTGTACTCGCCCCCTTCGTCTCACTCTGCGCCTCAACAAGAACTTATTCCCGATGCATTTCTGCCTTCACTCTTACCCGAGGGCTGGAAACCCTATCAGTATCAAGAAAAGTATATCCTTTGTCCGTCTCCCTTAGGGTTGATGGCGATAGAGCAACACCGTGCACATGTGGTGGTTTTGTATGAACAATATAAGGCTATGTTGCAGCACCCCACCTTTGCTTCGCAACAATTATTATTCCCGGAGGTGCTGGAGTTGACCATGGATGATATGTTAGTGATTGAACCCTTGCTGGATAGCTTAAAGGGATTAGGGTTTGAGTTAGATTTGTTAGGCAAAGATGCTTATAGTATATCCGGTGTCCCGGCATTGTTGGGGCAGACCAACCCCGTGAAAGCCCTCAAAGATATTATCTATAGTGTTCGCGAGTGTGGCGCAACGGTGGAAAATGGCTTTGTTCACTCTATCGCATTGTCGCTTGCTCAAGATACCGCCATTCCCGTCGGACAATCGCTCACCGAT
This sequence comes from Paludibacteraceae bacterium, assembly GCA_024400135.1. Classification (GTDB taxonomy): domain Bacteria; phylum Bacteroidota; class Bacteroidia; order Bacteroidales; family Paludibacteraceae; genus Colicola. Next base: position 9,724 of record JAKSNE010000004.1, on the reverse strand, counting down.
GATCAGATGCGCGACTTGGTAGAGAAACTCATTGCCTTACCGCACTATCGTTTAACCCCGGACGGTAAAACCGTCTTGACCATTATTGATATCAACTTATGAAACACTGTTACCTTATTGCCTTCTTTGTTGGTTTGGTGGCTTGCACCCCTTCGGATCATCTCACTATCTTACACACTAACGATACGCATTCACAAGTCTTACCCAAAGATAACGGGCAGGGCGGTTATGCCCGTCGTATGGGATGGATTGCGCAAGAACGCGAGCAAGACCCCAACTTACTGCTGTTGGATGCAGGCGATTTCTCACAAGGAACGCCGTTCTATAATTTCTTCCACGGACGTGTCGAAGTAGAGGCTCTCAATCGTATGGGATACGATGCGGTCACACTGGGTAATCATGAGTTTGATAATGGTGTGGATACGCTGGCTACAATTCTTAAAAAAGCGCGTTTTGAAGTGGTGAGTGCTAACTATGACGTGCAAGGAACGCCTTTACAAGGACTTGTCAAACCCTACACCCTCTTTTGGAGAAATGGGTTATTAGTAGGTGTGTTTGGTATAGGTTGCTCACCCGAGGGGTTGATTGATGATAGACGTTTCTCTCCTGTGCGCTATAAAGAGCCTTATGAGAGTGCTCAACACGTTGCCGATATTCTGAAGAACAAATGGCATTGCGATTTAGTGGTATGCTTAAGCCACATGGGAACCTATCCGCCCGCAGAAGGTGCTTATAGCGATGTAGAGATGGCACAACAAACGCGAAATATTGATATTATCATTGGCGGACATACCCATTATGTGTATAAAGATTTGCACGTTGAGAACCTCGACGGAAAGCCCGTTATGTTGGTGCAATCGGGTAGATCTGGCACGCAAATCGGAAAGATTGTGCTAAAAATCGAAAGAAATTAAGCATTTATACCAAAAAAATTTGTATATTCCAAAAAAAAGTCGTACCTTTGCAGCGAAAATGGGAAGTGTCCCAATTTTTAGAAGGATAATTTGAGAAATAACTATTGTTTAACCATATTAATAAATTACAACTATTATGGCAGAGATTGAATCGAAAGTTAAAGCAATCATCGTGGATAAACTGGGCGTAGATGCTTCGCAAGTTACTAATGAAGCAAGTTTCTCGGCAGACTTAAATGCAGACTCGTTGGATACGGTAGAGTTGATTATGGAGTTTGAGAAAGAGTTTAACATTACTATTCCTGACGAGGATACGCAAAAGATTGTCACCGTAGGTGATGTAATCACTTACATTGAAAAAGCAGTAGGATAAGATTTGAGTCTTATCTTTTAGAATGCGAGTTTACGGAAAATCTGTAAACTCGTGCTTTTGTAACCTCGCGCGAACGCGCATAGGCGCTCGCACATATTATAAAATATATAATGGAAACAAAACGAGTTGTTATTACGGGTTTAGGTGCCTTGACACCTATAGGCAATGATGCTCCCTCTACATGGCAGGCTATGATAGATGGGAAAAGCGGTGCAGCCCCTATCACTGCTTTTGATTGCAGTAAGTTTAAAACGCAGTTTGCTTGCGAAGTGAAGGGATGGGATCCCGCAACCTTAATGGATGTCAAGGAACTTCGCAAGTTAGATCGCTATCACCAACTCTCCCTTGGTTCAACGAAGGAGGCATTAGCGGACGCAGGTGTTGACCTCGAAACGTTAGATAAGAATCGGATAGGGGTTATCTGGGGAAGTGGTATGGGCGGACTGATTAGTTTGGAACAAGGCTATGAGGACTTTATTACCACGGGACGAGTACCGCATTTTAGCCCCTTCTATATCCCCAAAGCATTGGTGTCAATGGGTGCCGGATGGATATCTCTCGTCTTTGGTCTTAAAGGTCCGAGTTTCACTGTGACAACCGCTTGTTCTTCCTCTTCTCACGCGATGGCGGAGGCTTTTGACTATATACGTTTAGGCAAGGCGGATATCATTGTTACCGGTGGTGCAGATGCAGATGTTACCATCTCCGGCATAGGTGGCTTTAATGCTTTGCACGCCATCTCTACACGCAACGACTCGCCGGTTACGGCTTCACGTCCGTTCTCAAAGTCGCGCGATGGGTTCGTATTGGGCGAAGGTTCGGTCACACTTATCTTTGAGGAATATAACCACGCTATCGCTCGTGGAGCGAAGATCTATGGTGAGATCATTGGTGCCGGTCTTAACTCCGATGCCTATCACATGACTGCTCCTAATCCCGAAGGAGAAGGTGCTGCTCGGGTGATGACGATGGCACTGCAAGATGCGAACCTGCAACCGCAAGACGTGGATTATATCAATACCCACGGCACATCGACAGCGTTAGGCGACGTAGCCGAACTCAAAGCGATTAGGGAAGTGTTTGGAGAACATATCTACGAGATGAACCTTGACTCTACGAAGTCGATGACGGGGCACATGATTGGTGCTGCCGGAGCCGTAGAGGCGATGGCTTGTATCTTAGCGCTGAAGAACGGAATCATTCCGCCTACCATCAATCACGATCCTCAAGACTTGGACGAGAACATCGACTATCGCATCAATTTCACGTTTGGCAAAGCCCAAAAACGGGATATTAATTATGCCATCTCCAACACCTTCGGTTTCGGGGGACATAATGCTTGTTTGGTCTTCAAAAAATTTGAAAAACAATGAATATCGCCATTGTAGGAGCCTCGGGTGCCGTAGGTCAAGAGTTATTAAAAGTATTGCAAGAACGTCATTTTCCAGTGTCGTCTCTGCGTCTGTTTGGGTCGGAACGTAGTGCCGGTCGGACGTATCGTTTTGGCAATCAAGACATCGTTGTGGAACAGTTGCAACACGGCGACCAGTTCAAGGGTATAGATATCGCTTTTGTCTCTGCCGGAGGGTCTGTGAGTAAGGAATATGCAGCGGACATCACGCGTCATGGGGCTTTAATGATTGATAACTCTTCGTGCTATCGTATGGACGAGGATGTGCCTTTGGTCATTCCTGAGATCAATGGCGAGGACGCACTGAATCATCCTCGTAACATCATTGCCGTACCGAATTGTAGCACGATTGTGATGCTGATGCCTTTAGCTCCGATTGAACGTCTGTCACATATCAAACGTATCCATGTGGCGACCTATCAAGCCGCCAGCGGAGCCGGTGCCCAAGCCATGGCAGAACTGCAAGAGCAATATGCCCAACTCGTACGAGGCGAGCAGCCTACGGTGAATAAGTTCGCTTATCAGTTAGCGTATAACCTCATCCCACATATTGATGTGTTCCTTGATAACGACTACACGCGAGAGGAAATGAAGATGCATAACGAGACACGTAAGATCCTGCATTCGGACGTTGAGGTCAGTGCGACCTGTGTGCGTGTACCCTCCCTTCGTTGCCACTCGGAAGCGGTTTGGATAGAGACGGAAGAGCCACTCGATTTAGCAAGGGTTAAGCAAGGGATAAGCAACATGTCGGGATGTACCTTAATGGACGATCCGGCAACGAAAACGTACCCGATGCCTCTCTTCCTAAGTGGAAAAGATGACGTCTTTGTGGGACGTATTCGCCAAGACTATACTCACCCGAATGGTCTGACCCTTTGGACGGTCAGCGACCAGATACGCAAAGGTGCTGCCCTCAATGCTGTACAAATAGCGGAATATCTAATAGAACATGCAAACTAATTTGGAAGATATAGAGATAATGGCACCCGCTAAAAATGATATAGAAATAATGGCACCCATAGGGTGCTGGGAGAGCTTGGCTGCCGCCATCGAAGCGGGTGCAACGAGTGTGTATTTTGGGGTGGAGTACCTGAATATGCGTGCTCGCTCGTCGGCGAACTTCACGCTGCAAGACTTACATCAGATTGTGTCAACTTGTCAGCAAGCAGGTGTAAAGACTTATCTCACCCTCAATACGGTGATGTATCCCGAAGACCTGCCGCTGATGCGCACGATTGTGGACCATGCCAAAGCCGCAGGACTGGATGCTATCATCGCCAGCGACATAGCCGTCTTACAATATGCCAATCAGGTCGGAGTAGAGGTACACATGAGCACGCAACTCAATGTGTCCAACACCGAAGCCTTGCGTTTCTATGCGCAGTATGCGGATGTAGTGGTATTAGCGCGTGAACTCAACATTGACCAAGTGGCTTCTATCTATCACGACATCGAACAACAGCAGATAGTCGGACCGCATGGACAACTGATTCGTATTGAGATGTTCTGCCACGGAGCCCTTTGTATGGCAGTGAGTGGAAAGTGTTATCTCAGCCTCAATAACTTAGGAGCGAGTGCGAATAGAGGCGCTTGTATGCAAGTCTGCCGTAGAGGATATATCGTCAAAGACAAACAGTCCGACCTTGAACTGGAGGTGGATAACCAATATATTATGTCCCCGAAAGACCTCAAGACCATTCATTTCCTCAATAAACTGCTGGACGCAGGCGTTCGCGTGTTGAAGATTGAAGGTCGTGCTCGTGGACCCGAATATGTAAAGACGGTCGTGTCGTGTTATCGCGAAGCCGTTCAAGCATGGCAGCAAGGCGAATACGCACAACCTACCATTGAGGCTAAGATTGAGGACTGGAACACCCGACTCAGTAGGGTCTTTAATCGGGGTTTCTGGGACGGCTATTACTTAGGACAACGCTTAGGCGAATGGACGCACGAGTATGGTTCTCGGGCTACCCACAAGAAAGAATATGTGGGCAAATGTACGAACTTCTTTAAGAACCTCAGCGTAGCAGAGTTCTTTATCGAAGCCGTAGATCACGTGTCGGAAGGCGACGAGTTACTCGTAACCGGAGAGACAACCGGAGCCTACGAACTGGTAGCGCACGGAATGCGCAATAGCAAGGAAGAGGAGAAAGACACCATCCAAAAAGGTGCCTACTTCTCCATCAAAGTGGATAAACTGCTCCATCGTGGAGACAAACTATTTGTATTACGTAAACAATGACCTTTCAGCCCCTCATAGAATCCAATTTCACTGCCATCTGGCCGCTATGGCTGATGTTCTTTGTGATGATTATCTATGCGGTAGCGATTATACGCAGACCTCAGACCCTTCGTGCCGCATGGCAGATGTCTTTCTCGTCCGTGAACCGAGTGTATAACGATACGTCTTTCCTGTGGAATAGTTCGATGGACTTACGAGCATTCTGCGTCTTAGTCTTTGCGTTATCTGCTCAACTGTTGGCATATACAGGTGGTCCTTTCCGCTTCACCCAATACCTGCTCATCTTCCTCGGCGTTGAGGCTTGGGCGTGGTTGAGACGAGGTGTGCGTTATATGGTAGAAAAGCACTTAAAACTAAAGAACAAAGGATTCCCTCCGGGACTGTTTATCGGATTGGGGGTAATCTTATGTTCGGTTTTGTTGGTTGCTAATATCCTATATATCGTATGGGATTGGCATTGGGTATGGCTGATAATAGTGGGCATTGTACTGCTCCTTTGGTTAGGAGTGATTATGACAAAACTATTTCATTATTTTGTTCGAGGATGGAAATCCTTTCTTGCCGTGTTGGCTTATTGGCTGGTCGTGGAAGTGGGATCCCTCTTTGGCTTGTACGAATTAATAATGGTATTATGATAAAAAAGATTCTTGTATCACAACCTCGTCCGCAAAGCGATCGTAATCCGTATGCGGATTTGGAAAAACGTTATGGAGTTCAATGCGACTTCCAACAACTCATCTCTGTCGAAGGTCTTAACGCACACGAGTTTAGACAACAACGTATCAATCCTTTGGATTATACGGCGGTTCTCTTTAACTCCCGTTTAGCCATCGACCATTTCTTCCGTCTTTGCGAAGAGATGCGACTGTCTATTCCCGATACAATGCACTATTATTGTATCTCGGAAGCAGTAGGTAATTACCTACAGAAGTATATCCAATATCGAAAACGGAAAGTGTTCTTTAGCGAGAACAACCGCTTTGAGGACCTCTTACCCGCAATGAACAGACGCCCTCAAGAGAAATATATGATGGTTCTGTCGGAAGCCCACAACTCCGATGTGATCAATATGTTCGCCGGACATAAAATCACCATCCAACCTGCCGTTATGTATCGCACTATCCCGGCTACGTGGCCTAAAGAGCAACCCTTCGATTATGATATCGTTGCCCTCTTTACGCCCATGGGAGTGGCAGCTATCCAAAAGAACTTCCCCAAGCTCAAACCCGACCAATGCCACTTCGCTTGTTTTGGTGCCAACACCCAACAAGCCTTGGTCAATGCCGGATATAAGGCAGAGATCGTGGCTCCTACACCCGAATGTCCGTCTATCCCGACCGCTATTGCTAATTATTTAGAGCAGAATGCCTAAGTTCCCGAAGATAGAGAAGTTGTGCTCCTCAACCGCCATCGAAGCATTACGATTGAAGGGATATCATTATACCGCTTGGCCTTTGCGGGCGACCTATCACACGGCAGACGCGCCTCAACATCAGGTGCTTATATGGGCACCGAAGGCGTTATTCAAACATGCTGTAGATAGGAACTTGCTGCGCCGACGGATGAGGGAAGCCTATCGCCTCCACAAAGAACTCCTGCCCGAGCAACCGATCTATCATTTGGCAATCTACTATATGGATAAAACTATCCAACCAACGCCCACCATTGAGAAAGCAATGATAAAACTATTAAGCCACATTGACCAACATTAAAACCATAGTACGCAAGCTCTTTCTCGTTCCGGTATATTTTTACCGTTACTGCATCTCGCCACTCACGCCACCGTCCTGCCGTTATACACCTACGTGTAGCCAATATATGGTGGAAGCAGTGCTAAAACATGGGATCTTCAAAGGAGGTTGGCTTGGTATCAAACGCATCTTACGATGTAACCCTTGGGGCGGAAGCGGATACGATCCTGTCCCCTAATAAACGCCTAAACGCCTAAACGTCTAAACAAATAAACGCATGAGAATAGACATAATAACATGTTGCCCGGAGTTGTTAGAGTCGCCTCTTAACCATTCTATCATCCAACGAGCCAAAGATAAGGGGCTTGTGGAAATCTATGTCCATAACCTTCGCGACTACACTACCAATAAACATCGCAAAGTTGATGACTATGCCTTCGGCTTTGGTGCCGGCATGGTGCTTCAAATAGAACCTATCGACCGCTGTATCAGTGCCCTCACTGCCGAACGCGATTACGACGAGATCATCTTCACTGCTCCTGATGGCGAACGCTTCAACCAAAAAGAGGCCAATAACCTGTCCCTCAAACAAAACATCATTATCCTCTGCGGTCACTACAAAGGTGTGGATCAACGCGTCCGAGACCATCTTATCACCAAAGAATATACCATTGGCGATTACGTCCTTACCGGAGGAGAGATGCCTGCCGCTATCATCACCGACGCTATCGTTCGGCTCCTGCCCGGCGCTTTAGGCGATGTGGAGTCTGCCCTCAACGACTCCTTCCAAGACGGCTTGCTCGAAGCAGGCGTCTATACCCGTCCTGCCGAATATAAAGGGTGGAAAGTGCCCGATATACTGATCTCCGGTCACCAAGCGAAAATAGAAGACTGGCTTTATGAGCAGTCTCTCGAACATACTAAAGAACGTCGTCCCGACTTATTAGAAGAATCATTATGAAAAAGCAAGGTTTATTATTCTTACTCATCCTTTGTAGTTCCGTTCTGAACGCACTAACGATTCCGTCAGGAACATTCTATTACGACAATTCCAAGACCCAATACCGTTCGGTTAAGTTCGTGTATGGAACAAACACGGCTTCCTATGTCGTGTCGATGCCAAACCTCAGTTCTAATACACAAGGGTGGAGTAAGAACACCACTTTCTCGCTAACGATGAACTCTGTTACATTAGGCATAGAGCGTTATTTCTTTTCTGAAACAGCTTTAGCGGATGGAACGTATAACAAACCTATCAGCACCCTCAAGGACGAGATTGCCAACTCCCGAAACGAGAAACGCACTGCCACCCGAACGGACGATATTCCTTCTGGACAGATTTTCGTACCTAACAACAACGACCAATGGGCACAAGGTGCGTGGCAATCGCTCACACAACCGAAAGCCGAAGTGAGCGGAACCCTGCCCGTCCTCTATATCAATACCAAAGGTAATCAACCTATCGAGTCCAAAGAGACCTATCTCCAAGCCTACTATTGGCTCGATAACATGGGCATAGACGAATATAAGTCTATTGCCTCAAAAGAGATACCCGATACCATGCAAATCAAAGGGCGTGGAAACTATACGTGGAAGGATTTTGACAAGAAACCTTTCCGCATCAAACTCGACAATAAAACGGCTCTCATGGGGTTAAAGAAATCCAAACACTTTGCCCTTCTTGCGCACGCTGACGATACCTTCGGTTTCCTTAAGAACCCCAGTGGGTTCTGGTTGAGCGAGCACCTCCAATTGGCTTGGACACCCAAACACGAAGCCGTTGAACTCGTACTCAATGGGCAGTATTGGGGACTATATTTCTTAACCGAAGTCATCCGTGTGGACAAAGACCGCGTGAACATCGTCGAACAACCCGACAACTGCACCAACGCTGATTCTATCACCGGCGGTTGGCTCATGGAGATAGATAACTATTGGGAGGACGAACCCTTGCAAGTCCACGCCCAAGAGGGAAACGGCTCTCAGATATGGGCTACCTTACATACACCCGAGGAGACCTCTACCCCACAATGGGAGTATATCAACAACGCCATCTCCTCACTCAGCCAAGCTATCTATGGCACCGACCAGCAGTTTGCCGATAAGGTGGATATCGAGTCTGCTGCACGTTTCTATATCGTACAAGAGATCATGGGTAACCGCGAGAGCTACCACGGCTCATGCTATTTCTATAAGGACATGGGGGCTGATGCTAAATGGTTCTGGGGACCCGTTTGGGACTTCGGGAACTCCCTCTTTAATATGAATCATACGTGGATTTATGAGGATTTCCCCTTTGCGCCACAGAACTTCGCGGGACAAATGAATACCCACGACAATTTTCACCAAGCTCTCGTCAAAGCTTGGCAACACTTCCTCTATTACGATTATGATAACTATGCTACGTACCTCACCGATTATGCGAACCATATAGCCTCTGCAGCAGCCAATGATGCGGCTCGCTGGCCCTCGTACGGGAACACCAACGTACCTCAACGCTGTAAGGATGTCATCGACCTCATCGACAACCGCGTGAAGTGGCTGAAGACTAAATGGGGAGATGGGAAACCCGATCCCGATACCTCTATAAAAACAACGACACAAGGTTCAACCTCGTGTCATCGCAAAGTGATGGAGCATAACCAACTCCTTATTCTTGTGAACGACCGCGTTTACACAGCGCAAGGAACTCGCGTGGAATAGGGCTCTTGAACCGCACCACACACTCCGTCACCGGATGCACAAAAGCTAACTCCGTAGCGTGCAACGCTAATCTATCCATTGGCGACTGCTCGTTGCCGTGACCGTACTTGCGATCGCCTACCACCGGATGACCGATAGAGGCGGTGTGTACGCGAATCTGATTTGTCCGACCCGTCTCTAATTGGAGTTTGACCATGCTATAGCCCTTCTCCCCTTCGGGAACAACCGAGGATAAGACCTTATAGTGCGTTACGGCTTTCTTTCCTCCATCATCTACGGGCGACGAATAAACCATCGCAGTCTGCTCATCTTCCGTGAACCAAGTCGTGATGGTGTCCTCTTTCTTTTCGGGTACACCTTCTATAATAGATACGTACGTGCGTGCGC
>JAKSNE010000039.1 GCA_024400135.1 Paludibacteraceae bacterium | reverse complement strand
GAACTCTTGTCTAAACCTTTCTCGCCCATGACGATAAGGTTCTTTATCTTGATGGCGCATTATCGCTCGACGGTTGATTTCTCTTCGGCTGCTTTGGAGGCTGCGGAGAAAGGACTGAGTCGATTACAGGACGCTTACGCTCGTCTCATGAAACTGACGGCTGGAGCCACTACGACGGTTGATGTTGCCGGCTTGCGCGACCAATGCCAAGAAGCCATGGACGACGACCTCAATACGCCTATCGTACTGCAACACCTCTTCGATTCTGCCAAGGCGATTAACACCATCGCTGACGGGAAGGGCACTATCACCGCTGCGGACTTAGACGAACTCAAAGCCGTTTGGAAGACGTATGCGATAGACGTGTTGGGACTGAGGTTGGAAGGCGGAGCGGCTGATGGGCTGAAAGGCGCGGCTGCAAGCAGCCTAACGGCGAATGGGCAAGAGGCTTATAAGAAAGCCGTTGACCTGCTGCTGACCCTTCGTCTCGAAGCAAAACAGAACAAAGACTGGGCAACGAGTGATAAGATTCGCAATGAACTGACCGCCTTAGGATTTGCTATCAAGGACACTAAGGACGGTTTTGAGTGGTCGCTATAAGTGCGGAAGAGTAGGTACATAAAAATCCTAACGCTATTGTTATGCATCATCCTCTGCAACCCCCATCGGGTTTGTGCGGAGGATGAGAATGCTGTTACTAAATCGGTTCATCTGCGGACGGTTGTGGTTAAACCGAATATGCCGGCAAAGTATAGATACCATCGCAAAGGGAATCCGGCGGTTGCCTTCATGGAACAAGTGATTGCGCGCAAGGACTCCCAAACGGTGAAGACCATGCCTTACTACACGACGAACGAGTATTCTCGTACAGCCTTCTCGCTCAACGATTTTAGACCGAACTTTGAGAAAGGTTTTTGGAAAGGGTACAACTGCGTAAGAAAGTATATCGACACAACGAACGCGGCTCGTCCTTCGTTGACGGTGTCCATGCGCGAGTGCCTTTCGCATGAGTATTATCGGCGTGACCCGAAAGAGGAAAAAACCGTCATTGAACGCAAACGTAAGTACGGTATTGAAGATATGTTCACTACCCAAGCATTGAGTAATACGATGGATCAAGTGTTCAAACCCATTGACCTCAATGATGATGATATCACGTTGCTTTTTAACCGGTTTGTATCGCCGTTATCTTCCACCCTTGCTATCGCTTATTACCATTTCTATCTGCTCGATACCGTGGAGGTAGATGGAGAGGTGTGTCAAGAGGTGGCTTTTGTGCCTGTCAATAAAGAGAGTTATGCTTTCTCGGGAAGTCTTTTTGTGCTCGACGATGGGTCGTATAAGGTGAAGGCTTATACCCTTCAGTTGCCTCAACTGTTCACCGTTAACTTTGTGGATGAAGTAGAGATCCATCACACCTATCGACGTTTGCCTAACGGGTTATGGGCTAACGATAGAACGAATATCGTCACGGATTTCTTTGTCTTTAACCGAAAGAAAAACCTCACCGGACGGCATACGCTTGTTTATGTGGATTACAACTTTGAGCCTATTGACGATGAGGTCTTTGCTTTTACGTTGGTCTCCGATTCTGTGGGACGAAAAGACACCCTCACCTTCAATCAACGAATGGCATTGTGGGACTCAATACGTCCTGAACCCTTATCGAAACATGAGATTGCTATTCTGGACCTATTGGAAGAGTGCAAACATCTCCCTCAGTTTAACTCGTTGATTATGTTCTGCGACGCAATCAGTAGTCGCTATGTTGCCACGATTCCTTCCTACCGTTGGGGCGAGTCGAAATGGGATTTTGGTCCGATCTATAATATGTTCTCTTGGAATATCCTCGAGGGTTTTCGTTTCCGTTTAGGGGGAATGACGACCGCCAGAGCCAATCCGCATTTGTTCTTCAAAGGCTATGTTGCGTTTAGTACCAAAGACTTATTGCCCAAAGGAAATGCAACAATCATCTATTCGTTCAATAAAAAGAAATACCAGCCCTTTGAGCCGTGGCGACATTATATATCCGTGATGGGGCAGTACGATGTAGAAGAAACCGGCGCAGCAGAAGGGTGGTTAGGGCGTGATAATATCTTTAGGTCGATACCTTTGATGAAACCTAAGATGAAAAACTTTGAATATGTTACTCGTGCGAGAGTGGAGTATATGAAGGAATGGCCAAGCCATTTCTCCGTTCGGGCTCGTTTTGACTTCGAGAACAATAAAGCGGCGGGTTCATTGCATTACGACCGTGTGACGGCTTATCAAAATGGGCAAATAGTTGCCACTCAGCGTATGGCTGCCTATAATAATTATGAAGGGGAAGTGGAATTGCTCTATATGCCCGGCGGTTCGTTTCCTGTGAGCCGAGAAGGTGTAGATACCCGATTCACGTTAGAGAAAGATGGACCGGTGGTGAGTCTGACGCATAAGATGGGTTACTTAGACGACCGCCGAACGGGTGGGGAAGGGTTCTATTATAACCACACGGAGATAGGTGTCGCCAAACGATTCTGGTTCTCGTCTTTTGGACATCTTGACACCCGCTTACGAGTCGGATATATCTGGAATAAAGTGCCGTTCATGAAACTCTATACGCCGACTTCATCCTCTATTTTCATTCTCAATGACAATGGGCTTAACGCTATGCAGCCGATGGAGTTTATGATGGACCGTTATATAGACTGGTCGATGACCTATTACTTCAAAGGCTGGATATTCAATCGCATTCCCGGCATCAATCGCTTGCAACTAAGGGGACTTGTCTCCTTCTCCGGCGTATATGGCTACTTGGGTAAACGCAATAACCCCTATTTAGAAGGAAATGAGGGGTTGTATCGGTTCTCGGACGCGTCTAAATGGACGGAAAAGGGCGAGTATATCGAGGGTTATACCTCTTCGCCTATCGGCAAACTGCCGTATATGGAGTTGACCGTTGGATTGGAGAATATCTTCAAGGTGGTGCGTATTGATTATATACGTCGATTGACCTATAATGAATATACCTTACCGAGTGGAATGACCCGTAAGTATGGTGGTTGGGGTCGCAATGGCGTTAAGATCTCCTTCCGCTTTGAGTTCTAAAGGTAGCGTTTCAGTTGCTCATATACCCGACAAATAGGGAAGCCCATCACATTGAAATAGGAGCCTTCCATCTTCGTCACGCCGATATAACCGATATACTCTTGCACGCCGTAGGCTCCTGCCTTATCTAAAGGACGGTAATGGGAGACATAATAGTCAATCTCTTCCTCTGTCAAGGTGCGGAAGGTCACATCCGTCTTATCCACAAACGATTCGTATTGACCTTTGTGAAGAAACGTAACACCCGTATAGACTTGGTGCGTCTGTCCGCTTAGTTCGCGCAACATCTGCTTGGCTTGTTCCTCGTCGTGAGGTTTTCCTAACATGTGGTCGTGAATCCACACAATCGTATCGGCAGTGATAAGCAGGTCTTCCGCTTTCATCTGCGCCTCGTACGCGCGTGCCTTCGCGCGCGATATATATAAAGGTATATCGCCCGCCTGCAACGTGGTGGGATAGGTCTCGTCCGCATCAATGCTGATGGCTGTAAAAGGAATATCAAGTCCTGCCATCAACTCCCGACGACGAGGCGACTGGGATCCTAAAATCAAATTCATCAATTCATCATTCTAAAGATAACAAACGAGAAAAGCGTCCCCATGAACATGACGAACTTCATATATAGCTGCGGAGCCTTATAGTCAGAGGGGATCTTCGCTCGCCAGAGTAATACTAAAACACATACGAGGGGGAGTAGTACGACAAATCCCACGTATCGGGTGGCTAACGAAGTGAGCGACGTGTCAAAGGGCAGCAGTCCCCACTGGCAGTAGCATAAACCGACTATGGTCAAAACGATGAGTGCTGTCACAATCAGTTTCGTCTTCGTCTCTCCTAACACTACGGGTAGGGTGTGGCACTCTAACTCCGCGTCCCCAATCTGGTCCTGCATATCCTTGATGATCTCGCGTATCCACGTGGTCAAAAATGCAAAGACGGCAAACCCACCGAGCCAAATCAATAGACTATGCGCTAAGGGTGTCTGCGAAACGATATCGCCCATGCGGTCGTATAACTTATGGGCATAACCGATGTTCGCAAACGCAATCATCAGCGGTGGACACGCCGCTAACAAAGCGATGATAAGGTTACCGACGATGAACTGGCGTTTATAGCCCGAGGAATAGAACCATAGCAGTCCGGGGGCGATGCCAAAGAGGATACCTACTGTCCAGCTACGGCAGAGGATAGCCGCCACGATGCCTGCCACCACACCGGCAGCCGACAGCCCAATACTCAACCGAAAAGCCGTCTGCTTGGGAATAGTCCGCGTCACAATCACTTGTTCGGGACGGTTGATACGGTCAATCTTAACATCGAAATAGTCGTTGATCACGTACCCTCCGGCTGCAATAAGAACCGTAGCCACAATCAGCAGAATGAGAAACCAGTTGCTTAAGATGGCATCATACAGAATCGACTGAAGAACAGGAACGGCTACCCATTTCTCCATTGCCCACAACACGATTGCTAAGAATAGCAAGTTGGGCAAGCGTATCAAACGAACAATATCGCGCATCATTTGGAAGGAGTTAGTTTAAGAATCACACCTTTCCACGCGTCCAAACTCAGATGAACCGGTTGAGCGGAGGTAAAGGTCAGTTTTTTCCATTTCGTACCGGTTAGCAGATCCACCGCACTCGCTTTCTTCCACTCTTTTTGATTGAGGTATTGGAACGCGTCTTCAGGAATATTAATATCTATATCCACGTGCTTATCGTCAAAGTTCGTCACAATCAGTAGGATATCATCGCCTTTCTTACGAAGGAAAGCAAACTGCTCGTGCTTGTTGAAATGTTCCGATTGGGCATACTCCAAATCGTACATCAGTCCCTCGCGTATGGCTTGCTCATCCCTTGCTGCGGTCAGCAGTTTCTGATAGAACTCGCGTAACTCTTTCTGCTCGTCATTGAGGTTCTTACCGTCGAACTTACCATGGTTAGCCCATGCTTGAATCGACTTCACGCCCCAATAGTCGAAGATTGTCGTTCTACCGTCCATGCCCGAGTAACCTTCTACGTCCATACCCGTCTCGCCTAACTCTTGTCCGGCATAGATAAGTAAGGGGTTGCGACCTAACGTAGCTGCTACAATCATAGCGGGTTGAGCACACATCCCTCGTCCGCAGAAGAACCCACTGGCGATACGTTGCTCGTCGTGGTTCTCAAGGAAATACAGCATGTGGTCTTGGATATCCGCTACCGATTGCCAGTGTTGGGTGATACCCTCTACCGCCCAGTTCTTACTGGTTACGCCACGCAGGTATTCGTACATACCCACTTTGTCGTATAGGTACTCAAATCCGGCAGCCAAAAAGTCGCGATAGAGGTGCGGGTTATAACACTCCGCAATAAACTCTACCTTCGGATAGAACGTGTGTACTTGCGGAATAACCCAACGCCAGAACTCTACCGGCACCATCTCCGCCATATCCACGCGGAAAGCGTCAATGCCCTTGCGAGACCAGAAACGCAGGATGTCTAACATCTTCTTCCATGTGTCAGGAATAGGATTGAACTGCTTCTCTCCACCTCCTTGATAGAACACGCCATAGTTGAGTTTGACGGTCTCGTACCAGTCGTCTCGACCCGGGTTGGCGGAGAAACAGTCGTTACCTGTCACTTTGGCGGGAAACTCCTCATAACCTTCGATATCGAAACTCGGAGCGAACTTTTGGTCGGAGATATAGTAGAAGTTATTGAGGGGTGAGAATGCCCATTCCGGATGGTCGGTCTCGCCTAAGTCCTTCACGCCTTTGGGCTTGCAGAGGGACTTATACTCACGCGCTACGTGGTTGGGCACAAAGTCAATGACGACTTTCAGTCCGGCTTTGTGGGTGCGACGCACCAGTGCTTCAAACTCCGCTACGCGTTTCTCGGGGTCGGTACTCAAGTCCGGATCGACATCGTAATAGTCCGTGATAGCATACGGACTACCTGCCTTACCTTTGGTGATAGCGGGCGTGTTGAACTCCGCCGTAGCGTGGCGGATAACACCCGTGTACCAAACGTGCGTAGCACCTAAGTCAAAGATGGCTTTGAGCGCTTTAGGCGTGATAGCAGCAAATGTGCCGCATCCGTTCTCTTCTTTGCTACCGTTGTTCTTGCGTGTCTCGTTGTAGTTGGTAAACGTACGAGGCAAGAGTTGATAAATAATAGGTTTCATAATTATATAAGTGCCATTGTATCACTGGCAATCATCAATTCCTCATCGGTGGGGATGATAACGACCTTCACTTTGCTATCGGGCGTAGAGATAACCTTCTCCTCACCGCGAATCTTATTGTTCAGTTCTTTGTCGATCTTCACGCCGAGGAACTCTAATCCTTCTACGGCTCCTTCGCGCATACTGGGTTGGTTCTCACCCACACCGGCGGTGAATACGATAATATCCACACCACCCATCGCTGCAGCAAAGGCACCAATGTATTTCTTAATCTTATAGTTGTACATCTTCAATGCCAACAACGCTCTCGGATCGTTTTTCTCGCAAGCGCTTTCGAGTTCGCGCATATCCGACGATACGCCAAACACACCTTGTACGCCTGATTTCTTATTGAGGTAATTGGACATCTCGTCCGGCGAGAGGTTCAGTTTCTTTTCAAGGTACGTGATTGCACCGCCGTCCACATCGCCCGAACGAGTACCCATCATGATTCCCTCTAACGGAGTCAGACCCATCGTCGTGTCAACACATTGACCATTCTTCACAGCCGCTAACGAACCGCCATTACCGATGTGACAAGTGATGATACGTTGTTTCGTATAATCGACTCCGAGGAACTCGCACACGCGTTTGGATACATAGCGGTGGCTGGTTCCGTGGAAACCGTAACGACGTACGCCGTATTTCTCATAAACCTCGTAGGGTAGGGCATAGAGGTACGCATAATCGGGCATAGTCTGATGGAAAGCCGTATCAAACACACCTACTTGGGGCAGACCCGGCATGAGCTCGCTCACAGCGTGAATACCTTTGAGGTTAGCGGGATTGTGCAACGGAGCCAAGTCACTGCAAGCTTCGAAGGTCTTCAGCACCTCATCGTTGATGAGAACGGACTTAGCGAATTTCTCGCCACCATGCACCATGCGATGACCGACTGCATTGATCTCTTTGAGGGATTGGATAGCGCCAATCTCTTTGTCCGTAAGCAACGACAGAATAAACTTCACACCTTCCGTATGCTCGGGAATGTCGTGCATGATCTTACGTTTCTCTCCGTTAGGCAATTTTACTTTCACAAATGCTTCGGGCATACCAACGCGCTCCGCACCACCGGAAGCTATCACTTCGCGTGTATCCATATTATACAACGCGTACTTAATCGACGAACTACCACAGTTCAATACTAATATCTTCATAATTTTAATTTTTAATACTCTAAACTCTACACTCTAAACTCTACACTAATGAATTGCTTGACAAGCGGTAATAATAATCATTTGCACAATATCTTGCACCTTGCAGCCACGACTGAGGTCATTGACCGGAGCCGCAATACCTTGCAAGATAGGACCTACGGCATCTGCTCCCGAGAAACGCTCTACGAGTTTGTAACCGATGTTTCCGGCTTGCAGGTCGGGGAAGACGAGCACGTTTGCCTTGCCGGCAACAGGACTATTCGGCGCTTTCGTTGCCGCCACTTTCTCAATCAATGCGGCATCGGCTTGCAGTTCGCCATCGAGCAGCAACTCGGGTGCTTTCTCTTTGGCGATACGGGTGGCTTCCGTCACTTTGTCAATGAGTTCGTGCTTGGCACTGCCCTTGGTCGAGAACGATAGCATCGCTACGTGAGGTTCGATACCGGCAATGCTCTTAGCCGTTTCGGCGGTAGAGATAGCTATCTGAGCCAACTCCTCTGCGTTTGGACACGGGTTAACGGCGCAGTCTGCAAACACGAGGAAGCCCTCTTCGCCTAACTGCTTGGCAGGGGTGAACATCAAGAACGCACCACTCACTACCGATACGCCCGGTTTGGTCTT
>JAKSNE010000038.1 GCA_024400135.1 Paludibacteraceae bacterium | reverse complement strand
AACGTTTCTATAACGAGCAGATGGGTTGGTGGGGTGAAGCGCCACAAGAGATGACACCGGAGATTGCTGAGCACATCGTTAATCAGCACATGTACAGTCCTGCTATGTGGGTGATTTTGCCGCTGCAAGACTGGTTAGCTATAGACGGCGATGTGCGCATCAAAGACCAACACGCCGACCGTATCAACGTGCCCGCTAATCCAAGACACTTCTGGAACTACCGCATGCACATCAGCATTGAGGAGTTGATGACAAAAGACGCTTTGAACCAAAAGATCAAAGGTCTGACGAGCGTAAGATAAACTTCGGTTGCCCGCAGGCGCACTTGCCCATCGCTCACGAGATGTAAAACAGTGAGAAAAACATTCTAAGTGCACTTTTCTGTATCAATTTGACAGAAAAGTGTATTTTTTTCTTGCATATATCAAATATATTTTGTACCTTTGCAGCCGTAATTCCACGCCGGAGGGAAATGTCTCTCAAATAAAGGGTGGTTTTGCAGACATAATAGAGCGTTTATTGACGCTTGTTTTGGCTCTTGAAATCTACCAAATTTAAGTTAACCCAAAACAAGATGGCATTAAACGTCCTCTGGGAATGTTAATGTGCCATGACGTGTTTCACGTTGGTATTAACATATACCGGCGTGGACGTTATTGTTTATTCTTTGTTAGTCGGTTTTGGTAGAACCTCAAGAGGAGGAATAAGCGTGAATAAAGTTCACGCTTATTTGTTGTTGTATTCTCTAACGCGCGAACCAAGAGAAATAAAATAATATAACGGAGTAAGCCGAAAAGCCATAAGTGAGTAGGCATTTTTAATTACTTTAAAACCGATGCTCGATGGGATATAAGTGAGCAAAAAGAAAAATGAAAAAATTAGTAATAGCTTTAAGTGCGATTTGCTTGACGATTTGTTTCTCCTCTTGTGATGAAGACTTCTATGAAGGTTTCCGTGAGGGGTGGAATTCAACTGCTCCTTCTGAATGGCATTTTGCTCCAGAACATCAGGGTGATGTAGAAGGAGGACAAGAACTAGTAGAAGAGAATGTTAACGAATAAATAAGGATATCTCTAGTGTCCACTAAAGTGTTTTTAGTATTCAAACTTTAAAAACCGATGCTCAACGGGATATAAGCGAGCAAAAGTATTATGAAAAAAACAATTATTATTCTATTGTCTTTTATGGCAGTCTCTTTGTGTTTTGCAGGAACACAGTGTAAAATCAGCGGAGCTTCAGATGGGAGCTCTTGTACAATTACAGATGTGAGTTACTCTGGAAATACTGTAACAGTTGTTGTTTCTAATGATAGCGAAACACTCGATGCGAATTGCACAGTATCTGTTAATGTTAAAGTTAAAGTTGGAAACAAAATTCAACAATCCACATTCTCAAGTCCTTTTGCTAAACGTTGCCAACATCAAAGTGAAACCCAGTTTAATATAGACTGCAAAAATCCTATTGTCGAAGTGATCAGTGCAGATATTACAGGATCTAAATGTATAGCAGAGTTACATAAACAAGATTCGCACGAGTACGATGGCATTTCTATTGCTGGTATTCGCATCACACGTTGGGTGACATGCGACCGTTGCAATGGGAAGGGAGAGATTTGTATTACAAAAAAATGCTATGGTTGTCCTGGAGGAACTGAGACAAAATGTGTAACTTGCTCTAAATGTAATGGTAAAGGAAGAATTCAAGAGACCATTAACAACTAAAATAAAGTGAAATATAAACATTTAATCTCAATATTTAATGAGATATAAATGAGCAAAAAAACATTATGAAAAAGATAATAGCTTTAATTTGCGTGTTAATTTGCGTTGGAACCCTTGCTTTTGCATATCCACGCGGTTGTTTTGAAGGGTCTAGTCGTTATGATCGAGATAGGTGTGCCATCGCAATTTCTGGGGACGAATTATGCTTTCTGTCGAAAGACGGATCAGTTTTAACTCGTTGGACAATTATTGATGATGATGGATCAATGATGACGGTAAAAGCTGCAACAGGCGTAGTACAAACGGTTCCTTATGGTGTCGAAGATGGTACAACGTATATTATTTGGCATGGTTCGGTATACACAGCTTACTAACCCTTAAATTTTCTTCCATCGCAGCCTTTCGGGGTTGCGATGTTTTTTTGCTGACACAGACATTGTCCGATGATTTTCGTCTATTACCCCGCATCGTATGCGAAATGTTATGTCCTTTTTGCGTGCATTATATGCGCGCCTCATAAGCCACAACATTCCTATAGCCTATGCAAGACCTCCGCAAGTCCTTAGCAAGACCAATTACGGGTTTTTGACGGGTTCTCGCTATCCCTTACTTTAGACCGGTCTTTAGCAAGATCTGTATCGGTAGGAGAACGATAGTAGTCGGAACTATGTCCGTAGAAAATGAGAGGGATGCCCAACGGCATCCCTCTCATTTTCTCGTTATGCAATTGGTTACAGTTGAGGACCGGCAGCAACGAGAGCCTTACCGGCTTCGTTGGTGGTGTATTTGCCGAAGTTCTTGATGAAACGAGAAGCCAAGTCTTTCGCTTTCTCCTCCCAAACAGAAGCGTCAGCGTACGTGTCGCGAGGATCGAGGATCTTCGGATCTACGCCTGGCAGCGAAGTCGGAACTTCAAAGTTGAAGTAAGGAATGGTCTTCGTCTCAGCCTTCTTGATTGAACCGTCTAAGATAGCGTCGATGATACCACGCGTGTCACGGATAGAGATACGTTTGCCCGTACCGTTCCAACCGGTGTTCACGAGGTAAGCCTTAGCACCACTCTTCTCCATTTTCTTCACGAGTTCCTCTGCGTATTTAGTAGGATGGAGCTCTAAGAACGCTTGACCAAAGCAAGCAGAGAAAGTAGGAGTAGGCTCGGTAATACCGCGTTCGGTACCGGCAAGTTTAGCTGTGAAACCGCTCAAGAAATAGTATTTCGTTTGTTCGGGAGTGAGGATACTTACTGGAGGCAGTACGCCAAAAGCATCGGCACTGAGGAAGATAACGTTTTGTGCATCGGGACCTGCGCTGATAGGACGAACGATCTTCTCGATATGGTTGATAGGATAACTTACGCGCGTGTTCTCCGTAACGGACTTATCGGCGAAGTCAATCTTACCATCCTCGGCTACGGTTACGTTCTCAAGCAGTGCGTTACGACGGATAGCGTTGTAGATGTCGGGTTCGGACTCTTTGTCAAGGTTGATAACCTTCGCGTAGCAGCCACCTTCGAAGTTGAACACGCCATTGTCGTCCCAGCCGTGCTCGTCGTCACCGATAAGCAGACGTTTCGGGTCAGTCGAGAGGGTGGTCTTACCCGTACCGCTCAAACCGAAGAAGATAGCGGTGTTCTTACCGTCCATATCTGTATTAGCAGAGCAGTGCATAGATGCGATACCTTGCAGAGGCAGGTAATAGTTCATCATCGAGAACATTCCTTTCTTCATCTCGCCGCCGTACCAAGTGTTGATGATCACTTGCTCGCGGGTCGTGGTGTTGAAAGCCACGCACGTGTCGGAGTTCAAACCGAGCTCTTGGTAGTTCTCCACTTTCGCCTTGGAAGCGTTGTAGATAACGAAGTTAGGCTCGAAGTTCTCCAACTCCTCAGCGGTCGGTTGAATGAACATATTCTTTACGAAGTGAGCTTGCCAAGCCACCTCAACGATGAAACGAACAGCGAGACGGGTCTCTTTGTTAGCACCGCAGAAAGCGTCGCAAACGTAAAGCTCTTTGCCGCTGAGTTCTTTTTGAGCGATGGTCTTAACCTTCTCCCAAATCTCCTCGGTCATGGGGTGGTTATCGTTCTTGTAAGCGTCAGAGGTCCACCATACATTATCGTGACTTTGTTTGTCGTCCACGATGTATTTGTCCTTAGGCGAACGACCGGTGAACACACCCGTCATCACGTTTACTGCGTCAAGCTCGGTGAGTTGACCTTTGTCGTAACCGGTGAGACCTTCTTGAGTCTCGGCTTTAAACAACTCTTCGTAGGAAGGATTGTGCGCAATCACCGTAGCTCCGGTGATGCCATACTTGGCTAAATTAATCTCTTTCATATTCTTGGTGTTTTTGTTTTTGATTGTTCAAATTTTTTTCAAATGCAAAGGTACATATTTTTTTTCAAATAAGCAAGTTTTCTTCCTCTCTTTCTATCAAAAAACGTATTTTTTGCAAACTACGCTTGACAAAATATTAAAAAATGTGCTTTTTAACATGAAAAATTTGGTCAGTTGAAAAAAAAGCAGTACTTTTGCACCGTGTTTTTCATGGTATTAGATTTAAGGTTAAGTAAAGATTGTGGTTGTCGGGATGACAACCCTTCTTTTTTTGTCATTATTTAAAACGAAAAAACGGTTATGAAATGTCCTTTTGATATAGAAGATTTGCGCGAAGCGGTGCGCGTGTTACAACAAGGTGGTGTGATCCTATACCCGACCGATACGGTTTGGGGTATTGGTTGCGACGCTACGAACGCGGAGGCGGTGCAGCGTATTTTTGATATCAAGCATCGAGCGGACGCGAAGTCAATGCTCGTCCTTTTAGACGGAGCAGGAAAGATCCAAGGTTATGTACAGTCTATTCCTGATGCCGCGTGGCAGTTATTAGAAGTGAGTGAAGGGCAGCGTCCCCTTACTATTATTTACCCGCACGCGCGCAATCTTGCGCCAAACTTATTGGCAGAGGATGGGAGTGTCGGTATCCGTATTACGGAGGAGGTTTTCTCGAAGTCCCTTTGCGAACATTTGCACAAACCTATCGTTTCCACCTCGGCAAACATCTCCGGTCAAGCGGCAGCAAAGACGTTTGCTCAGATTGTGCCCGAGATAAAAAACGCCGTGGATTATATCTGCCAATATCGCCGCAAAGACACGGAGGAGAAGAAACCGTCCTCTATCATTAAAGTTAACGAAGATAACACTATCCAAATCATCCGACAATAATGACCCTTCGGCGCAAACAACAAATAATTCTTCTTTTAGCAGACCTCCTTTCTTCAGAGGCGGTTTGGTTATGCTTTTTAATCTTCCGATGGCTCGTATATCAAGGACGACTGTTTAATGCCGAACAGGTGCTTATTCCGGCGTTCAGTTTTGTGCTGCCGCTCATCATATATCCGTTAGGGTGTTTGGTAGTTTATTACCTTTCGGGATACTATCTGCGAATGGAGAAGAACCGTTTTTCGATGGTACTTATCCCTACATTTTTCTCGTCGCTGATTATTTCACTTGTCTCGTTCTTTATTATTGTCATCGATGATATCACACCCGTTGACCAATACCAATATTACTTGGTTTCGTTAGGTGTGCTCTTTGCGTTACAATTCTTTGTCAGTTTATTACCGCGTATTATCATCTACCTTATCCGTAAGCGTCACAAGACGCTACCTCGCACATTCACTTTGACATCATTAGAGCAGTTGAATTCGTTTATGGAGCAGCACCGTCAAAGTCCCTTTGATGCTGCGATTATTGACTTTAAGAAAAATAGCGATGAAAACGATATTTATCTGGCGATACAACAACTCTACCCCACCAACGTGGAGATTCTTATCGTCCCCAGAACCTACGATATGTTGACCGGTTCGGCACGTATCACCACCATTCAAGACGCGCCTTACATCTGTATTTCCGCTCTAAAGATGTCGGATGCGGAACTATGTATCAAGCGCGCTTCGGATGTTGTTATTTCGGGATTAGGATTGATTGCGTTATCGCCAGTCTATCTCTTCCTTTCTATTTGCGTTAAAGCCACATCGAAAGGTCCCATCTTATATAAGCAGGAGCGTATAGGTCTTCACGGACTACCGTTCCGGATTTTGAAGTTCCGTACGATGGTACAAAATGCCGAGCAAGAAATTCCTCAACTCACGAAGGACGAAGACCCTCGTATCACTCCAATAGGCAAATGGTTGAGAAAATATCGTTTGGACGAGTTACCACAGCTTTGGAATGTGTTCAAAGGAGAAATGGCGTTAGTAGGTCCGCGTCCGGAACGAGCCTATTTCATTGACCAGATTCAAGAACACGCACCTTACTACTGTTTGTTGTATGGTATTCGCCCGGGACTGACCAGTTGGGGACCGATTAAGGTGGGTTATACGGACACTATCGAGAAGATGATTTCTCGTTTGAATTACGATATTGTATATATGGAAAATATGTCCATTCGGTTGGACATTAAGATTCTGTTCTATACGATTGGTGTTTTAGTAGACGGAAAGGGCAAATAAGATGACGGAACAACCTCAAATGACATACGACGAGGCGTTGGCAGAGGCACAGCGCATCATTGAGGCACTGGAGCAGGCTCCTGCAATCTCTTTACAGGAGTATCAACAAAAAGCCAAGAAGGCGAAAGACCTTCTTGACTATTGCGAATCCACGTTGGTAGAATTTACCAAAGGAGATTAGTCGATATCAGCTTCGAGCAGTCTGCCGGCTTTGTCGAATGTAAGTTCGATGCCGTTGATGAGCTCCACTTCTTGATCGCGCTTGTCAATGCTATACTTCGTGGTAACCGTATTCGGGTACATCTGATTGACCTGAGTACGAATCATTTCGGGCACTAATGCGTCGGGTACACCGATGTACATCTTAACACTTTCGAGGGAGCCGTCTGCGTCAAAGTCCCACTCGGAACGGTCGTTGGTTAATACTTCATAATCGGCGAAAGGCCCAAAATCCTCTTTGGTTACGATAAGAATGGTTTTCACGTCCACATATTGGCTCAACATCGTCTGCGCAGTAGCAGGCAGTTGATCGAACGTGATGACTTGTTTGTTGCTGGCACAAGCTGAAAGCGACAAAGCACAAAGGGCAATTAAAAGTAGTTTTTTCATTGTTATTGAATTTGTATATTAAACATTGTCACAGAACTATAACGGATCGACGTTGAGGAGGATTTGGATGGATTTGAGGTTGGGCAGGTTGCGGACGTAGTCGATGTGCTGCATTACCCGCTGTTTGGCATTAGCAAAAGAAGCCGTAGTCTCTACGCGCAGGCGTATATTCCTTATATAATATCTATTCACGCGCGAGACTGCCGGCAAAAGTACCACCGAACAGCGCGAACCAAAACACTGCGAGAGGAGTTGCTGCAAGACGTATGCAGCTGCCTCTGTTTTTGCCGAATCGGTGTGACGAACCGTGACCTCAATGATTCGATGAAATGGCGGATACTTGAATGTTTTGCGCTCCGCAATCTCGTGATTATATAGTGCCAAATAGTCGTGCTGTTGCACTTGCGAGAAGACTGCGTTTTCGGGATCAAACGTCTGAATAAACACCTGTCCTTCCGTGCCCTTACGTCCTGCACGTCCTGCTACCTGTTCGAGGAGTTGGAAAGCGCGTTCCGCGGAACGGAAATCCGGCTGCGCCACCATCTGATCCGCTTGTAAAACTGCCACCAACGACACGTCATCGAAATGCAGACCCTTCGTCACCATTTGTGTGCCTATCAGAATATCCACTTCGTGATTGGAGAAAGCGTCAATAATATGCTGATAATCGTCCTTTCGGCGCGTGGTGTCTAAGTCCATTCTTGCCACTTTGGCTTCGGGGAAGAGCTTATGCACCTCCTCCTCAATACGTTCGGTACCAAAACCATGAATCTTCATCTCGCCCCCACAGTCGGGACAGACGGTAGGCATCGGTATCGTGTGCCCACAATAATGGCACACCAACTGCCGAGGCGAGAGGTGAACGGTCAGCGACACGTCGCAGTTAGGACAGCGAGGCGGTTGACCGCAAGCCGTACACTGAACAAAGGGCGCGTAACCCCGTCTATTTTGGAAAAGGATGACCTGTTTATGCTCTGCCAAGGCAGTGCGTATCTGTTCGACCAAAGGGTCAGAGAAATGTTCGTACATCTCCTTGCGATGGTACTGGCGCTGAAGGTCGATAAGGTGAATAGAGGGCAATGCCAGACCGGCATACCGCTCGGATAACGTGACCAAACCGTACTTACCCGTTTGGGCATTGTAATATGTCTCTACCGCAGGCGTAGCCGTACCGAGTAGCACTTTCGCGTGCTGACTATGAGCCGCCATTATCGCTACCGAACGTGCATGGTAACGCGGCGCAGGGTCTTGCTGTTTATAGGACGGTTCGTGCTCCTCGTCTATGATCACCAGCCCAAGGTTCGTAAGGGGCAGGAACACTGCCGAACGTGCCCCTAAGATAAGTTGCGGCTGCGAAGTGGACTGAAGAAGCGAGCGATAGATCTCCATGCGTTGGGCATCGGTCACGCGCGAGTGATAAACGACGAGTTGGCTACCGAAATGAGCTGCCAAACGAGAAGTCAGTTGAGTGGTAAGTGCAATCTCGGGAACGAGGTAAAGAACGTTCTTTCCCGACTGCAAGATTTTGTCGATGAAATGGGTATAAACTTCCGTTTTTCCGGACGAGGTAACACCGTGCAAAAGCACGACCTCGTGAGACTGCCATTGCTCTTGTATCTGCTCTAACGCCCTTTGCTGCGGTGCATTGAGTTCTGCCAACGGAATAGGTTCGATAGTGGTATAGTCGGGTCGCTTGGTTCGACGAGGAGTAGCATTGAGGCTATAGGTCTTATCGAGTGCTTTAGCGGGCAGTGCCGCAGCGAGCACATCACCGATAGGGCACATATAGTAAGTGGCTATCCAATGCCATAGGTCGAGTTGAACCTCCGACACCAACGGTTCCTCGTCCAAAGGACCAATCATCGGGCGCAGCGCAATTTTCTCGTCTTTTTGAACGGGGGTGTTATCCACTATTCCGATGCACTCTTTCTTACCCAATGGCACAAGCACCCGCGTTCCCGCAGCGGGAATAGGCATTTGCTCGGGCACAAGGTAAGTGTACGTGTCCTTTATCGCAAGGGGTAATATGACGTTGACGCTCTTCACGTTAGGATTTTATGTAATTTTGAGGCGTGTTTCCAAAATTGCATGCAAAGGTACGACTTTTTTTTGATATACACAAAGAAAACGACAAATAAATTTGCACATGTGGAAAAAAAGTTGTAATTTTGCAAGCGCAAACTGCAAAAAAGAAAATAAGATGTCACTTTTATTAATCATATTTGCTTGTTGC
>JAKSNE010000037.1 GCA_024400135.1 Paludibacteraceae bacterium | reverse complement strand
ATGCATGGCAAGGATATGCGTTTGTGCGAACAATGTGCTCGTCCCTCGTGCCTACAACCCTCTATCTGTAAGAACCTTAATAAGGACTTTGCACCCCTATTGGATTTATATCGCACCGTGGATCAATTGCCCTATATCAAGAGAGCATACGTGGGTAGCGGTATCCGATACGATTTGATGAATGAGGAATATGGTAAACAATTGATAACCAGACATGTATCAGGACGCTTGAAGGTCGCGCCGGAGCACACTTCTGCCTCCGTACTAAAGTTAATGCGCAAACCCTCTTGGGAGCATTTTTTGCAATTTAGGGACTTCTTCTTAAAAGTTAATGAAGAGGCGCAACTGCGTCAGCAACTGATTCCGTATTTTATATCGTCTCATCCGGGATGTACAAAAACGGATATGCAAGACCTCGCTACTTGGACGAAGAAAATGCATTATCGCCCCGAGCAAGTACAAGATTTTACACCGACACCCATGACGTTGTCCACCACAATGTTCTATACGGGACTTAATCCCTACACCATGGAACCTCTTTATGTGGCGCACAGCGCAAAAGATAAACAAGAACAACGAAATTACTTTTTTTGGTATGACAAAGAAAAAATACGTCATTAATCCTGACACACTCGCCATGGAGCGCGAGCAACACGGCTTCTCTTATTGGCTTCAACAATCCGGTTGGTACCTGCTTAGCGGTATCTGCATTGGTTTAGTATTCTTCTTTCTATTCTTTATGCTATTCCCTTCTCCAAAAGAGAAACAGCTTATTCAAGCCAATCAGAACTTATCGGCTCAAGTGGATATGTTGTCCATTCGGGTAGATCAAATGCAGCTGGTAATGACTGACTTAGCCCAACGTGATGATAACCTCTATCGTGTCGTTTTGGGAGCCGATCCGGTGCCTCTGAGTGTTCGCCAAGGTGCTACGCATAAGATTTCATACTATGATGAAGTCGCCAAAATGACCAATTCGCAACTGGCTGCTGATTTAACGATGAAGGTTGATCTCTTAGAGAAAGAGGTCTATGTGCAAGCCAAATCGTACGAACAAGTCATCGAGATGACGAAAACTAAGGAGATTAGGCTTGAAAATATCCCTGCCATACAACCTGTCTTAAACAAAGACCTAACGCGTGTGGCTTCGGGTTATGGATGGCGTATTCACCCCATCTACCATACGAAGAAATTCCACCAAGGAATGGACTTCACTGCTCCGGTCGGAACCGATGTGTTTGCAACGGGTAATGCGAGAGTCACTTACGTAGGATGGAAACAGGGCTATGGAAACACCGTGATGTTAGATCACGGCTTTGGCTACGAGACTTTATATGCTCACTTATTCAAGCCTTTGGTAAAAGTGGGACAACGAGTTAAACGTGGAGATATCATCGCTCTCGTGGGAAATTCAGGAATGTCCACCGGACCTCACTTACATTATGAGGTACATTTTAGGCAGAAACGAGTAGATCCTCGTAACTTCTATTTCATAGACCTCACACCGGAGGAGTATGACAAGATGGTTCAGCTGAGTAATAACTTTGGCGAAGCGCTCGACTAATCACCCTAAACGACTGATGTGCTTGAGTTCGCTTTCGTTGAGAATTTGTATTTTACGCCCATCAATGCTGATAATGCCTTCAGACGCAAACTGACTGAGTGTGCGGATGGCATTTGACGTGGTCATATTAGACATATTTGCCAAATCTTCGCGGCTCATATACATCGCAATGGTGGAGCCGTCATCGTCTAAACCGTAGTTGTCTTTTAGTGTCAAAAGGGATTCTGCTAAACGTCCACGAATATGCTTTTGCGTCAGATTAACTGTCTGCTGTTCGGAAGAACCTAAGTGCTCTGCAATCATCAGCATCACGTGATAACAGAAGGAATTGTTGGCTCGCAACAAACGTAGGAACGCATCTCGATTGAGTTTATAAACGACACACGCTTCTAATGCGCTCGCACTGGAGGAGTGGTCGTCACCCGTAATAATAGCGCGGAATCCAAAGAAATCAAACGGCTTAAGTAAACGGATAATCTGCTGCCGTTGCCCGATACCTTCTTTATAAATACGGACTTTTCCCACAACGAGCATCATAATATCTTCAGGATGATCACCTGCATTGTAGATGATCTCGTTTTTCTTGTATTTAACCATATCGACTTCGTCGCTTATGGATAATTTTTCTTCGGGCGTGAGGATGTCCCAGATGGGATTAAGTTCCCATAACTTTCCGTAGGTATTTTCTCGTTTTTTTACCATGATTCGGCTTATATGTCCGTTTTATGCTGCAAAATTACTGCTTTTTTCTCATATAAACAAATATTTTTGCAAAAAATTTGCATATTCCAAAAAAAAATAGTAATTTTGCAGCATAATTGAAGTAAAAAACTTTCTTTATCGTGAAGACATCTTATTTATCAAATCGCCACATTGGCATTTCTGCTGCTGAGCAGAAAGAAATGCTCCAAGAAATTGGAGTACAGTCTATGGAACAACTCATTGAGCAAACGATGCCCGCTGACATCTTGCTAAAGGAGCCATTATCGTTAGATGAACCTCTTACAGAGAGTGAACATCTAAATAGTTTGTACGCGCTTTCGCAAAAGAACCAACTCTGGCGCACGTATATCGGTCGTGGTTGGTACGGTACGATCACGCCTGCGGTTATCCAACGTAATATCTTGGAGAATCCCGTTTGGTACACCAGTTACACTCCTTATCAAGCAGAGGTTAGCCAAGGTCGTTTAGAGGCATTGTTCGTGTTCCAAACGATGATAAGCGACTTGACGGGACTTCCTCTTGCCAACTGTTCTTTGTTAGACGAAGCAACGGCTGCTGCAGAGTCGGTTACGATGATGCGCAACCTCCGTACGCGCGAGCAAGTGAAAAATGAAGTGCGTAAAGTCTTTGTTGATCAAGCAATCTTCCCCAATACTATCAGCGTAATGAAGACGCGTGCTGCCGGACAAGGAATTGAACTCGTCTTCGGTTCGTATGCTGCTTTTGAACCATCAAATGATTTCTTCGGCGCCATTATCCAATGCCCGAACGCGGATGGTTCGATTGAGGATTATGATGCGTTTATTACTCGTTGCCACGAAGCAGGGTTAAAAGTAACCGTTATTGAAGACTTAATGGCAATGGCATTGCTTCGCCCGCTGGATGCTGATATCGTTTGCGGTACGGCTCAACGATTTGGCTTGCCAATGGGCTTTGGTGGTCCGACTGCCGGATATATGGCTACAAAGGACGAATTTAAACGTGATATGCCGGGACGTATCATCGGTTTGAGTAAGGATAATAACGAGCATCCTGCTTATCGTTTGGCTTTGCAGACCCGTGAGCAACACATCAAACGCGAGAAAGCAACGTCGAATATCTGTACCGCAGAGGCGTTAAGTGCTATGATGGCAGGAATGTATGCCGTTTACCATGGTCCGGAAGGGATACGCTCCATCGCGGAAGGTATTCATCATAAAGCTGCTTATCTAAACGAGATGTTGCAAGCTTACGGCTATACCCAAGAGAACACGGAGTTCTTTGATACGCTTAAGATTCGCGTCAATGATGTGAAAGCGCTTCGTAAGACCGCAGAAGCTTTGCAAATCAACTTATACTACGATGCTCAAGGTTGGGTGGGACTCAGTGTGGATGAGACGACTTCCCTCAAAGATATGAACAATCTTATCTCGCTCTTTGCTCAAGTGGCTAATGCTATGCCGCAATTTGAAGAGGACGAAAAAGCGTTCGAAGGCGTATGGGCTATTGATGAACAACGTATTCGCGAGGTAGATTACTTGCAAGAGGAAGTGTTCCAACGTTACCATACCGAAACAGAGATGATGCGTTATCTCAAGCGTCTTGACCGCAAAGACGTGAGTCTGGCTCATACCATGATTCCGCTCGGTTCTTGCACCATGAAGCTGAACCCTGCTTCCACAATGATTCCTATCACCATGCCCGGTTGGACTGCTATCCACCCGTTAGCTCCGGCTGCACAAGCAGAAGGATATTACCAAATGGTAGAGGACTTGAAACACCAATTAACGGTTATTACGGGCTTTAAGGATTGTAGCTTACAACCCACCTCTGGTGCCGCAGGCGAATATACGGGCTTGATTACCATGCGCGATTATCTATGGAAGAACAACCAAAAGCAACGCACCGTTCTCTTGATCCCAGAGTCTGCTCACGGTACGAACCCTGCTTCTTGCGTTCAAGCCGGTTTTACGCCTGTAGTCGTTAAATGTGACGAGCATGGTAACACCAATCTTGAAGACTGGCGTGAGAAAGCCATTGCTAACAAGGATATCCTTGCCGGTTGTATGATTACTTATCCTTCCACCCACGGAATCTTCGAGATTACTATTCGTGAGATGTGCGAGATCGTTCACCAAAACGGTGGTTTAGTATATATGGATGGCGCGAACATGAACGCCCAAATAGGTTATACCAATCCGGGCTTCATCGGTGCTGATGTATGCCACCTCAATCTGCATAAATCCTTTGCTTCTCCTCACGGCGGTGGCGGTCCCGGTGTGGGTGCAATCTGCTGTGTAGAACGCCTCGTTGATTCGTTGCCGACAGAGGATAAGAATCGTGTTAGTGCGGCTCTCTTCGGTAATGCAAACATGGCTCTCATCTCGTACGGTTATATCCGCATGATGGGTTACGAGGGATTACGCGAAGCTACGGCAGCGGCTATTCTTAGCGCAAACTATATGGCGGCTAAACTCAAAGACGCTTATGGCATTGTTTATACCGGCGTGAAGGGTAGAGTAGGTCATGAATTGATCTTAGACTGCCGCCAATTCCACGAGATAGGCATAACCGAAAGCGATGTGGCTAAACGTCTCATGGACTTTGGTTACCATGCACCTACCTTGTCCTTCCCTGTACATGGCACATTGATGGTGGAACCTACCGAATCTGAATCGAAAGCCGAAATAGACCAATTCATCGACGCTCTGCTCACCATTCGTGAGGAGATAAGAGAGGTTGAGAACGGAACGGCAAGCAAAGAGGATAATGTACTCGTTAACGCTCCGCACCCCGAATATGAGGTGGTTGCTGACGAATGGCATCACGCGTATAGTCGCGCTAAGGCTGCTTATCCTACGGATTGGGTTAAAGCCAATAAGTTCTGGATTCCGGTTGGGCGCGTAGATAATGGCTTTGGCGATCGTAACTTAATTGCGAAGTTTGATAAGTAATGCAAAAGATTGATACAAAAAATCCTAAGTGGAAATGGCTTGGTGAGGTGGCGGAATACCTCCTCATCGCCATTGCCGTAGGAGCCTATGCGGTTGCAGTGAATAGGATTCTTGTGCCTCACGCCATCGTCAGTGGTGGCTTAACAGGTATATGCGAGATTATCTATTTCTCCTCCGGGATGACGGTTCCTATTTGGCTATCTAACTTAGTGATAAATAGTATTTTACTTATTGTTGCCGTCGTCGTTGTCGGATGGAAATTCTGTATTAAGACCATCTTTGGCGTGATGTGTATGACAGCTTGGTTATGGCTCATACCTATTCCTGCCGTTCCCGATATGACCGATCCTTTCATGGGAGTGGTCGTGGGTGGCTTATTCTGCGGAGCAGGTTTGGCGGTTATCTACCTTAATGGCGGCTCAACAGGAGGAACGGATATCATTGCTATGATTGTCAATAAGTACAAGAACCTGCCTTTAGGCAGAGTCCTGCTTTTGTGCGACTTAGTGATTATTAGTTGCGCGTATTTCCTGCCGGAAGTGAATAGCATTGAAAAAGTCCTTTTCGGTTTGACTTATACGTTCATGGCAACTACGGCTATTGATGTCGTAATGAATAAGACGCGTCAGTCTGTTCAGTTCTTCATCTTTAGTCCGCATTACCAAGAGATAGCCGACGCCATCATGAAGGAAGCCAATCGGGGTGTCACTCTGATGGATGGAGAGGGGGGCTATTCCCACCAACCCACGAAGATTGTTACGGTGCTTGCTCATCGCCAAGATAGGCATAAGATTTTTAAGATTGTAAGAGACATTGACCCCCAAGCGTTTGTTAGTCAAACAGAGACCTCCGGCGTATTTGGTTTGGGTTTTGATTCGATAAAAAAAGCATGACATTAGACGACTATATAGAAACGCACACTTCGCCTGCCGATGAGACATTGAGGTTTATTGAGCACGACACAGCTGTGAATGTACTTAATCCGCACATGCTCTCGGGGGCAGTTCAAGGACGATTATTGGCATTTCTTAGTCGTATGATACAGCCTAAGCGGATTCTCGAATTAGGCACTTTTACGGGCTATTCCGCCTTGTGTTTGGCAGAAGGCTTAACGCATGACGGAAGGCTGATAACGCTTGAGCATAACGATGAGTTGGAAGATATCATTCGTCGCAACTTGTCGTTAAGTCCGTTAGGCGCACAGATAGACTTAAATATGGGCGATGCCTTGGCGACCCTTGCAACGATGCAAGACCAACGCTTTGACTTGTGTTTCATTGATGCCGACAAGCGCGAATATAGCGCTTACTTAGATGCCGTTCTGCCGCTAATGCAGCCTCATGGATGGATATTGGCAGATAACACGCTTTGGGACGGGCACGTGATTGACCCTAATTACGCTAAGGATAAGCAAACCTTAGGCTTGCGCGCGTTTAATAATAAGGTGTCGGAAGACGAACGCTTGGAACAAGTCATCTTGCCCTTGCGCGATGGATTAACGATTATAAGATTAAAATAAAAAATTAAGGTATATGGAAGAAAATCTTTTAGATGAGTTGGATTTGAAGATCCTCTCGATTATTTCTCAGAATGCTCGCACTCCTTTTAAGGAGGTTGCAGAAGCTTGTGGTGTTAGTAGAGCTGCTATTCACCAACGTGTTCAAAAAATGTTTGACAACGGAACTATTCTTGGCTCGGGTTATCAGATCAATCCTAAACGCTTAGGCTATAACCTCTGCGCATACGTTGGACTGACGTTAGATACGGGTAAAGCCTATTATTCGGTTAGTAAGGAGTTAGAAGCGATTCCAGAGATTGTGGAATCTGTCTTCACGTTAGGAGCTTATGGTATCATGGTTAAACTCTATGCCCGTGATAATGAGCACTTACTGCATATTCTCAACGACCGACTCCTTGAGATTCCTCATGTAACGAATACGGAGACGTTGGCTATCTTAGATCAACACATCTCTCGTTCACTTCCTATTGGTAAATGATTATGAAGAAAGTTATTCTTACTGGTGATCGTCCTACAGGAAAACTGCATATTGGACATTACGTAGGTTCGTTGCGTCGTCGTGTAGAGTTGCAAAACAAAGGCGAATATGATGATATCTTCATCATGATTGCCGATGCACAGGCACTTACCGACAATGCCGATAACCCCGATAAGATTCGCCAAAACGTGCTTGAAGTTGCACTCGATTATTTGGCAGCAGGATTAGATCCTAAGAAATGCCATATCTTCGTGCAATCGCAAGTGCCCGAATTGACGGAACTCGCCTTCTACTATATGAACCTCACTACCGTGAGCCGTGTACAACGCAATCCGACCGTTAAGACGGAAATCAAGATGCGTAACTTTGAAGCCGACATACCCGTCGGATTCTTCTGCTATCCAGTCTCCCAAGCCGCTGATATCACGCTTTTCCACGGAACGACTATCCCCGTAGGCGAGGACCAAAAACCTATGATTGAGCTCACCAACGAGATTGTGCGTCGCTTCAACCATTGCTATGGCGAAGTTCTCAACGAGTGCCAAGTGCTCCTTCCTGAGAATGCTGCTTGCTTGCGTTTGCCGGGTACTGATGGTAAAGCGAAGATGTCCAAATCGTTAGGCAACTGCATCTACCTCGCCGATTCCGAGAAGGAACTCAAAAAGAAAGTCAATTCGATGTTCACCGATCCGCTTCACCTTGAGATTGCTCAACCCGGACACCTTGAGGGAAATACCGTCTTCACCTATCTTGATGCTTTTGTGCAGGATGGCGACTTTGAGCGTTTCTTGCCCGATTACAAGAACCTTCAAGAGATGAAAGACCACTACACACGGGGTGGGTTAGGGGACGGAACATGCAAGAAGTTCCTCTTTGCTGTACTCAACGACCGCCTCACACCTATCCGTGAACGCAGAGCCGAATTGGAGAAAAACTTACCGTACGTACTTGACGTTCTCAAGGAAGGAACGGCATACGCTCGCAAGGTCGGACAAGCCAATATCGCTCAGGTAAGACACGCAATGAGAATCGATTATTTTGACGATCCGAACTTCTTAGACGAACAAATTGCACTAAGAAATGCAGAAAATGCATAAAAAATAGAAAAATATTTGCATATACGAAAAAAAAGTCGTACCTTTGCACCCGCTTTCAGAAATGAGAGCCTCGGGATATAGTTCAGCCCGGTTAGAATGCCTGCTTTGGGAGCAGGAGGTCGTGAGTTCGAATCTCGCTATCCCGACTACATGAAATGCTTAAACGATGAGTTTGGCATTTTTTGTATAGGTTGGATTTTATTATTTTTTACCATGAGACATTTCTCGTTATTTATTCTTTTATTTTCTTCTCTTGCTTTGGTGGCTGCGCCCAAAAGTGGACATTATGACGGATTGGACGGAAAGAAAGCTAAAACGCTTTTTGACCAAGTGTGTACCATCGCCAATAAAGGCTATAGTGGACTTTCGTATGATAACCTTTGGGATGCTTTTAAGACTACGGATGTACATCCGGGTACTACGAAAATCTGGGATATGTATGGTAACTGCTCTTTTACGGCAGGACAGAAAAAATGTGGCTCATATAAAAACGAGTGCGATTGCTATAATCGTGAGCACTCTGTCCCTAAATCGTGGTTTGGTGGCAGTACAAGCAAGGGGATAGGAACCGACCTCTTCCACCTCGTGCCTACCGATGGTAAGGTGAATGGGATGCGTAGTAATCATCCTTTTGGAGAGACCAATCACTCCGACTATGCTTATGCCGGTAATAAACTCGGCAAATCGGATTTTACGGGTTATACGAATGTGGGAACAGTCTTTGAGCCTGCGGACGAATACAAAGGCGACTTTGCCCGTGGCTATTTCGGCGTTCGTGTCAAATGGAGCTCAACGAATATCACCCAATCTGAAGGTGGCACTATGTTCACCTCTACTTGTACTTCTGC
>JAKSNE010000036.1 GCA_024400135.1 Paludibacteraceae bacterium | reverse complement strand
GATTTGCTCAAAGAGAAGCAAATTAGTTGAGAGTTTAGAGTGTAGAGTTGAGAGTGTAGAGTGTAGAGTGTAGAGTGTAGAGTTTAGAGTAGTTTTAAAGTTTAAAGTTTAAAGTTTAAAAGTGTAAAATAATGGCACAAGCATTTCAAAAAATATACACGCAGATTACTGCAATCACCAAAGCGACTTGCTCGCTGAAAGCGACCGGGGTAGGTAATGACGAGTTAGCTACCGTGAATGGCAAATTAGCCCAGGTCGTTAAAATCCTTGGTGACGACATCACCTTACAGGTCTTCCAAGGCACGGAGGGTATTCCCACCAATGCCGAGGTAGTGTTCTTAGGTAAGGCTCCGTCACTGAAAGTAAGTGACCAATTAGCCGGACGTTTCTTCAACGCCTACGGCGATCCTATCGATGGCGGACCCGCTATCGAGGGTAAAGAGATTGAAATCGGTGGTCCTTCTGTAAATCCCGTTCGTCGTAAACAACCGTCAGAGCTTATCGCTACCGGTATTGCCGGTATCGACTTGAACAACACGCTCGTTTCCGGTCAGAAGATTCCTTTCTTCGCTGACCCCGACCAGCCCTATAACCAAGTGATGGCGAACGTTGCCCTCCGTGCTCAAGCCGATAAGATCATCCTTGGAGCGATGGGTATGACCAACGACGACTACCTGTATTTCAAGAACGTGTTCTCTAACGCCGGTGTACTTGACCGTATCGTTAGCTTCGTGAACACGACTGAGAACCCAGCCGTAGAGCGTCTGCTTGTTCCGGATATGGCTCTGGCTGCTGCTGAGTATTTCGCTGTAGAGAAACACGAGAAAGTGCTCGTTCTGCTAACGGATATGACGCTGTACGCCGATGCCCTGGCTATCGTTAGTAACCGTATGGATCAGATTCCGAGTAAGGACTCTATGCCCGGTTCGCTCTATTCCGACTTGGCTAAGATATACGAGAAAGCCGTTCAGTTCCCTGAGGAAGCGGGTGGTGGTTCGATCACGATTATTGCCGTTACGACCTTGTCGGGCGGCGACATCACGCACGCTATTCCTGATAACACGGGTTATATCACCGAGGGTCAGCTCTACCTGCGTCGTGACTCCGATATCGGTAAAGTCATTGTCGATCCGTTCCGTTCGCTGTCTCGTCTGAAACAGTTAGTAGCCGGTAAGAAGACGCGCGAAGACCATCCGCAAGTGATGAACGCCGCTGTTCGTCTGTACGCCGATGCGGCTAACGCAAAGACCAAACAAGAGAATGGTTTCGACTTGACCGACTACGATAACCGCTGCTTGAACTTCGCAAAGGCTTATTCGGACAAGATTCTGGCTATCGACGTAAACATCAACACCACCGAAATGCTCGACATCGTTTGGGAACTCTTTGGCACGTACTTCAAACCCGAAGAGGTGAATATCAAGCAAGCGCTCGTTGACAAATATTGGAAGAAATAATGGCTATTCAATATCAATTTAATAAAACATCTCTGCAAGGACTGGAGAAAGATCTGAAGATGCGGCAACGCTCCCTTCCGACACTCCAAAGCAAAGAGACTGCCCTTCGACTCGAAGTCAAACGAGCCAAAGAGGAAATAGCGGCTTTGGACGAAGAAGTGGAACGCCGTATCCGCGATTACGACCAGATGATCACCCTTTGGGGAGAATTTGACACCTCCCTCATCCACGTTGATGACGTGCGCATGAGCATAAAAAAGATTGCGGGCGTACGCGTGCCCGTTCTCGAAGAGGTGGTCTATTCAACCAAAGAGTTTGACATCTTCTCCTCTCCCAAATGGTTTGTGGACGGCTTTAGCCAACTCAAAGCCATCGCCGAAGTGGGCATCAAACAAGAGTTTGTGCGCCGCAAGGTCGATCTGCTGGAGTATGCCCGCAAGAAAACCACGCAGAAAGTGAACCTTTTTGAGAAGGTACAGATACCCGGCTATCAAGACGCTATCCGTAAAATCAAACGATTTATGGAAGACGAGGAGAACCTGAGTAAGTCCTCTCAAAAAATAGTGAAAAGCAAACGTGAGCGTGAAGCTCAAGAAACGGAGGCCAACCATGATTGAACAAATGACTAAATACACCTTCTTGGTGTTTCATGGCGACTATGAAGCCTTCCTCACCAAGCTCCGCGAGGCTGGGGTAGTGCATATCAACGAGAAAGCCGAGGGCTATGCCGATAACGAGAACTTACAACAAGTACTCGCACAAGCAAAAGACCTTGAGCGTATCCTCAAACAAGGTGCCTCTGACGAACTCATGCAAGAGCGGATTAACCTCGAAGCTCAGTTAGCTACTACCAAAGCCGAGATACGCCGTATGCGTGTTTGGGGCGACTTCGATATTAAGAAGATCCAATCCCTACGCGAGGACGGCTATGACCTGCACTTCTACACCATCGGCGCAAGCCAATACAAAGAAGAGTGGGGTGGTATAGTCGTTGGCGAAGCAGACGGGAAAGTGTACTTCGTGAGCCTCACCCCCGGCCCCTCTCCTGAAGGCGAGGGGAGTATTCCTGCCGAAGAAATCAAACTCAACGAACATAATGTCAGTGAGTTAGAGGCGGACGTGAAGGCTATTGAGAATAAGTTAGACACCAATGCAAAATTGATTGAGGCTTGGCAACAATCGGATCGTCAGAAGGTTGAGAAAGAACTTCAAAACGTTCAGCAGACCATCGATTGGGATAAAGTAGAATTGGCCACCGACAACCTTGCTGAAGACACGCTGAAGTTAGTGGAAGGATTCTGTCCTACGGCTAACCAAGCGCAATTAGAGCAAGTCTTAGCCACTACCGAAGGTGTCTATTACGAGGCAGCAGCTCCTTCTAAAGAGGATAATACGCCGATTAAACTATCGAATAACTGGTTCACCAGACTCTTTAAGGTGCTCACCGGCATGTACGGTTGGCCGCATTATTCGGAGTTTGACCCAACGCCTATCTTAGGTCCGTTCTTCCTGCTGTTCTTCTCGCTCTGTATCGGTGATGCAGGTTACGGACTGCTGCTTATCCTCTGCGGATACCTTATCCACAAAGGCAAACTGAAGATTGAGATGTTCGAAGGCTTAGGTCCTATCATCATGGCACTCGGTGTAGGTTCAACCGTCATCGGTTATCTGATGGGTGGTTTCTTTGGTATGGATATCTGGGCAGCCAACTGGTTCCCGGAGGCAGCTAAAGTGCCGATGTTCAAGTCTTGGATAGGCGAGGGTGGAGTAGTACCCGTTGCAGCAATGAATCAGAGTTTTGATGTCATGATGGTACTGGCTATCGTCATTGGTGTTATCCATCTGTGTCTTGCTATGACGATGAAGTGCATCTGCTTTACCCAGCGTTTTGGTTTCAAACAAACCATCTCTGCCTGGGGTTGGCTCATACTGATCCTCGGCGGTTTGAGCGTGATGATTCTCTCGTCGCTCGGTTTGTTCGGACCTCAAACGACATCGCTACTCCTTATTATAATAGCAGGTATATCTGCTTTGGGTATCTTTATCTTCAACGACCCAAGTCGTAATCCGCTTATCAATATCGGTGCCGGCTTGTGGGATACCTATGGTATGGTGACCGGTCTATTAGGCGACGTGCTGAGTTATATCCGTCTATACGCTCTTGGCTTAGCCGGCGGAATGCTGGGACAAGCCTTCAACGACCTTGGACTGATGGTTTTAGGTGATAATCCGGGCGTAGGAACGATTATCGGTTTCGTTCTCATCGTGACCTTTGGACACGTACTGAACCTGCTGATGTCCTGCCTTGGTGCCTTCGTTCACCCGCTGCGTCTGACGTTCGTTGAGTACTTCAAGAACGCTGGTTATGAAGGAAGCGGAAAGGAGTATAGACCGTTTGCACTGAAAGACCGCTAACGTGCTAGTCTTGGTTTACTACTCAACAAATAAACAAAAATTAACAATTTAAATATTTTATTATTATGGAAACTTTATTAGGTTATTTAGGATTAGGCCTCATTTTAGGTCTTTCCGGTATCGGTTCTGCATTTGGAACCACGATTGCTGCCAACGCAGCTGAAGGCGCATTGCGCAAGAACAAAGAGAAGAGCTCTCAGTACATGATTCTGTCGGCTCTGCCTGCAACGCAAGGTTTGTACGGTTTCGTTGCCTTCCTTATGTTGATGGGTAAATTCAGCGTAGCTGAGAACGGTTTATTGCTGTTCGGTATTGGTGTAGGCGCAGGTCTTGTTTTCCTGCTCTCCGCTATTCGTCAAGGTCAAACCGCTGCTAACGGTATCGCTAACATCGGTGCCGGTAACGACGTTCTGACTAACACGATGATTTATTGCGCTCTTCCTGAGTTCTACGCAATCTTGGCTCTGGTTGGTGCATTGATGATTAAATAACAATTACAAATGAAAGCATTCGTTTTTCCCGGACAAGGCTCTCAATACGCCGGAATGGGTAGGGACCTCTATGAGGCTTACCCACTGGCGAGGGACCTGTTCGAGCAAGCAAATGACATCTTAGGCTTCCGCATCACCGACATTATGTTCGGTGATGATGCGGAGGCGCTAAAACAAACGCGCGTAACTCAACCCGCCGTGTTCTTGCACTCTGTTATTGCGTCTAAAGTCAAGTCTTT
The DNA here is from genome assembly GCA_024400135.1 of Paludibacteraceae bacterium. Taxonomy (GTDB): domain Bacteria; phylum Bacteroidota; class Bacteroidia; order Bacteroidales; family Paludibacteraceae; genus Colicola. The sequence continues at coordinate 4,910 of JAKSNE010000036.1, read as the reverse complement.
AGATCATCCGGATATGGTAGCAGGACACAGTTTAGGCGAATATTCAGCGCTTGTGAGTTGCGAAGCAATACATTTTGAAGATGCCTTAAAACTTGTTAGTCGTCGCGCTTTAGCTATGCAAAAAGCGTGTGAGCAAACACCCTCTACGATGGCTGCCATCTTAGGAATGGCGGACGAACGCGTAGATGAGATCTGTCGCGAAGTGAGCGGAAATGTGGTGGTAGCGGCTAATTTCAACTGCCCGGGTCAAGTGGTGATTTCGGGCGATATAGCAGGCGTAGAGAAAGCCTGCGAACTGCTCAAAGCCAATGGTGCTAAACGCGCCATCCGTTTACAAGTGGGCGGAGCGTTCCATTCACCTGTAATGCAACCCGCCGCCGAAGAACTCGCTGACGCGATTATGGCGACCGAGTTCCATCAACCGATTAGTCCCATTTACCAAAATGTAAATGCGTACCCACAAACCAATCCGGATGATATCCGCCAAAACTTATTACTACAACTGACCACACCTGTCCGTTGGACACAAACCGTCAAGAACATGATCCTTGATGGCGCCACCGACTTTTATGAGTTCGGTCCGGGCGATGTGCTCAAAAACCTCATTAAGAAAATTGACCCTACAGTTACCTTGTTTTGATTATACTTTCAAAGTCTTAATCACGATTATGTAAAATAGAATATAGACAGAATAGATATGATTGTTTCTGACGATAATATGCCTACGCTGAGGATAGCGACGGGAATGGAGATGGATGTACTACCCTTAAGGAATATGTATTTGTTTCCGGGTGTGTTGCTATCCGTTAACCTTGCTCGTCCTCGTTCACAGAAATTAGTTAAGAAAGCTTACGAACAAGAATTGCCTTTGGCTGTGCTTACGCAGCACAACGAATCGATTGAAGATCCGGAAGGCAAAGATTTATACGACTTAGGAACAGCTGCACGAATTATTCGAATCTTCACGATGCCGGATAATACGTCGATGGTGATTCTCGAAGGTCTGGTGCGTATTCAGTGTGAGAACTTCACGATGACGCGCAGCAAGACGATTCAAGCTACCATCAATGTCTGCCAAGAGCTTATGCCTAAACGTAACGATAAGGAGTTTATCTCCGTCGCTACGGAGATTCGTAAAAAAGCCGTTGAACTATTAGAGAAGTCCGAACCGCCGATGTTTGAGGCGATTGGTACGCTTAGGAACATTGACAACCCTATCACGCTCATTAACTATATCTGCGTCAACTTCCCTATCTCCTCTAAAGACCGTCACGAGTTATTAGCGCAAGACTCTATTATGGAACGCGCTCAGAAACTGCTTCAAAACCTCACCGATCGTGTTCACGATTTGGAGACGAAGGAGCAGATTAAAGCCCAAGCGCAGACGGATATCGATAAGGAGCAACGGCAATACTATTTGCAGCACCAGTTAGCCGCTATCCGTAAAGAACTGGGTGACGATACTGACCACATTATCAAGGACATAGAAGAACGAGCCAAGAAGAAACATTGGTCAGAACAAGTGGCAGAAGTGTTCGATAAAGAGCTTAAGAAACTGCAACGCACTTCCCCCCACTCTCCCGATTATTCGCTGCAAGAGAACTACTTGAACACCATTCTTGATCTGCCTTGGAACGATGTTACGGAAGATAATTTCGATATCAATCACGCCAAACAAGTGTTGGACCATGACCATTATGGTATTGAGAAGGTGAAGGAGCGTATTATCGAGTATTTGGCAGTGTTGAAAGTGCGTCAAGGCAATCGTTTTAATGCCCCTATCCTATGCCTTTACGGTCCTCCGGGTGTGGGTAAGACGTCTTTGGGTAAGTCTATCGCTTCGGCGCTTGGGCGTAAGTATGCCCGTATCTCTTTAGGCGGATTGCACGACGAGGCGGAGATACGCGGACACCGTCGTACATATATCGGTGCGATGCCGGGACGAATCATCGAGAACCTGCGCAAAGTGCAAGCCTCTAATCCGGTCTTTGTGCTGGACGAGATAGATAAGATTGGTTCTGACTATAAAGGTGACCCGACCTCTGCCCTACTCGAAGTCCTTGACCCAGAGCAGAATAGCACGTTCCACGATAACTATTTAGACATCGACTACGACTTAAGTCGCGTCTTGTTCATCGCGACGGCGAACACGTTAGATAGTATTCCTCGTCCACTGTTAGACCGAATGGAACTGATTGAGATGACGGGTTATCTGCAAGAAGAGAAAGTGGAGATTGCCAAGCAGCACCTTATTCCCAAGGAGTTAGAGAAACACGGCATTCGAACCTCGCAGTTACGTTTCAAGAAAGAGATTATCGAACAGATTATAGAGGACTACACGCGCGAGTCGGGTGTTCGTTCGTTGGAGAGGGAGATTGCTGCCATCTGTCGTAAGGCCGTTACGAAGATTGCTCTCAATGAGCCTTATAACGTGTCTATTACGCCTGAAGACATCGTTACGTATCTCGGTCGCAAACGTTTTTATAGAGAAGCGTGGGAGACGAATAAATATCCGGGGGTGGTGACCGGTTTAGCTTGGACACAAGTCGGTGGTGAGATTCTCTTTATTGAGACCTCGTTATCGACAGCCAAGACCCCTACTCTCACGTTGACAGGTAACCTTGGCGACGTGATGAAAGAGTCGGCTAATATTGCGCTTGGGTATATCAAAGCACACGCTACGCAGTTCGGTATTAAGCCCAAAGATATTGACACCAAGTCCGTTCACATCCACGTTCCCGAAGGGGCAACGCCCAAGGATGGTCCCAGTGCCGGTATTACGATGACCACGGCTCTTGTCTCTGCGTTTACGGGACGTTTGGTTAAGCCGCGTATCGCGATGACGGGCGAGATGACGCTTCGTGGAAAAGTGTTACCTATCGGTGGCGTGAAAGAGAAGATCTTAGCCGCTAAACGCGCAGGCATTACCGATTTAATTCTTTGTCAAGACAACCAAAAAGACGTAGAGGACATTCCCGAAAAGTATTTGAAGGGGTTGCGTTTCCACTATGTCAAAGACATACAAGAGGTGATTAATTTAGCATTAGTATAATGGATTTATTATTAGTATTTTTATTTGTAGCACTCATCGTTTCGTATATATGCAGCACGTTGGAATCGGTGATGATGACCACCACCCTATCCTTCCTTACAATGAAAGAGGAGGCGGGAAGTAAGGCTGCCACTATTATGAAAGGGTTCAAGGAGCACCCTGATCGCCCCTTAGCTGCGATTCTATCCCTTAACACCATCGCCAATACGGTTGGTGCTGCCGGTGTAGGTCAACAAGCCACGATTGTGTTTGGAAGTCAGTGGTTTGGATTAGTCAGCGCTATTGTGACGCTTCTTATTCTTATTTTTGCAGAGATTGTACCGAAGACGATTGGAACGACGTATTGGAAGCAACTTATGCCCGCTTGTGCTTATACGATTAGGGGGCTTATCTATGTCCTCTACCCTATTGTTCTGCTTATTCAGTGGCTTACGAAGATCTTACCCAGTTCGGACGAGGCGGTCGTTAGTCGTGAAGAGGTGGTAGCAATGGCTAATGTAGGTGAAGAAGAAGGTGTGATTGAGGAGGACGAGAATAAGATCATCCGCAATGTGATGCGCCTTGACGAGATTAAAGCCTCTGACGTGATGACACCTCGTGTAGTAGCGGCTACGGCACCCGAGAAGATGACCCTCAAGCAGTATTATGACTGCGACGACTACGACCATTATTCTCGTATTCCCGTGTATTCCGATTCGCCGGAATATATCACCGGTTACATCTTGCGTGACGATGCGTTAGAGGATCTGACAGAGGATAAGTTTGACATCACTTTGGGCGATATTAAGCGTCCTATTCCTCAGTTTAACGAGGAGCAATCGATTGGTGATATCTTCGATCAGATGCTTCGTCAGAAGTCCCAAATCGGTATTGTGATTGACGATTATGGTTGTTTCCAAGGTATCTTAACCCTTGAAGACGTGATTGAGACGGTGTTTGGTTTGGAACTGGTGGATGAGCGTGACGTTGTCACAGACTTACAGGCATACGCTCGTGAACGCTGGCAACAACGACAGAAGCGCTTCAAACCTATAAAAAAAGACAATAACTAATTGTACAAATATCATGAAAAAACTCCCCCGTTATCTGATTGAAGCCCTTGTCTTAGTGCTCCTATTGGCTGTGGTCTTTGGTGTATTAGGTACGCGAATGGGCGCGGGAAATATGATGAATACCATCATCCACACGGCACACGATTTATTGCTTAACACTGTCTTTTTCCTTATGGGTATCACGGTGTTGAGTGGTGCTTTTGGTAAGCTGTTAGTTGAGTTTGGTGTCGTTCGTATCCTTGAAAAGATTTTACGTCCGTTGATGAAACCGCTCTTTGGACTTCCGGGTGTAGCCGCCTTAGGAGCCGTATTAACGTTTCTAAGCGATAACCCAGCCATCATCTCGCTTGCCAAGGATAAACAGTTTGCTTCGTATTTTAAGAAATACCAACTTGTCTCATTGACGAACTTCGGTACGGCCTTTGGTATGGGACTGGTCGTTATCACGTTTATGATTGGACAAGGGTTCAGTCAAGGAGCTTTCGTCGGTTTGGTAGGTGCGGTAGTAGGCGGTTTGGTCTCCACGCGACTGATGCAGCTCTTCACTTTGCGTTCGCATCCGGAGTTTAAGTTACAGCCGGCTGTGGACACATTGACTATCTTGAAGAATAAGAAGGATGAGATTATCGAGGAGACACCGAAGGATAGCGTGTTTATTCGTGCTTTGAATGCTATTTTGGACGGTGGTAAAGTGGGTGTAGAGTTAGGTTTGGCAATTATCCCGGGTGTTCTTGTGATCTCTACGGCAGTGATGATGCTCACTTTCGGTCCTGCGGGAGACGAGGGTGCGTATATAGGTGCTGCTT
>JAKSNE010000035.1 GCA_024400135.1 Paludibacteraceae bacterium | reverse complement strand
CGTCGAGGTACGCATTTCCTTGTGCTCCCACGTCTTTGGAGTGACCCGGAATGAGATGAGCAAACTCCCCATTGAGTTGGAAGGTAGAGGGTTGCGTGGCTTCAATCCATGGGATATTATTGAGGGCATTGGTCAACCACCTCAGTTCCGTCTTCCAAGCGAGGTTCAACCCCCAAATCGTGTTTGCCAAAGGCTCGTTACCGGTGGAGACTTTCGTTGTGAGCGGTTTCTCGCGAAGGTGCATCAAGGTACCGCCTAACATGAAGTCTTTGGTGAAATTATATTCCAAGTGAACGCCGTACAGACTCTTTTGTTGCAACGAGAAGGTGGATTGGTTCTCTAACTGCACGTCCACTTTGGTGCCCGAGTCCAGAATCGCTTGGTTGAGAATCGTTACCACACCCATCGTATAGTCGATGGTGTAATCGACATTCTCTATAAGCGTTGCACCACCCGCTGTGACGGTGACACTACCTCTTGGTATATTCATCGCATTGAGACGAATCTCGTTACCGCTCGAACCTTTGTAACGTCCCGAAAGCGTGAACTTATTCTTCTCGCTTGACTCCTGCGCCTTCACTAAGGTGGAGTCGTATAGTTCTTGGAAGCAATATTTTTGGACGAGTTGCTCATTGTTTCCTAATTGTTTGGCGAGGAACTCACCGAAAGGTTCCAAAACAGGGAAGATGATTCGACCACTGGAAGACAAGACGGTATAGCCCTCGAAATAGTCGAACTTACCATCCGGAGAGGGATTGTGCTTTTGGTCCATTCGGTCTAAGTTAAACACCCTCAGCAGTTGTTTGCCCTTCACCGGACCTTCCGAGAGGTATTGCATCTCCGTACCCACCGAATCGTTACGGTACATCACGTTGAGTTCGAACTTCTCCTCCGTGAATGAAGCCGCGCCAAGCGAATAGATGTTCTTCATCATCAAGTCCCACGTACCTTTTCCTTTCTTGCCGGCAATCGGTGTGGTGTTGGTTCCCTTCAGCAGTTTTAAGAAAAGGGCGTTGGGCGCTTTGGTGTCTTCGCCATTATCCGTAGAGAACTCACCGACTTGGTGTATCTCTCCGCCACTGGTATATTCGTAAGCGACGGCAAGCACCTCGTCGGGATTAAGGGTCGTGTTCAAGGAGATATATCCTAACGCAGAATTCAACGTATATTCATTGCTACTCAACCTACGAGCCGACTCGATACGGTCGTAAGACTCGCCACCCGTCAACCCTTCTGCGTCCAAGAGTTCTGCAGTGTTTTCAAGGTTACGTAGGGCTTTGTTGCTTGTTATGGTTTTGTATAAGTTGTTCGCCTCGTTCACCGGCAGTCCTCTGGTCGTGCCGGACGGTGTCCAATGGTCTAAGATATGCTTGGCATCGCCCTCACCCAAGTCCACAAAAGCGACGATGTTTCGTGCCTCATCGTACATGCCGCGTTTGTTTGTTACCCACACCTCCACTTTGTTAATCTGAACACCGCTGGCGATATACGGGAGCGAAGCCATCGCCTCTTCGTAATGGTCGCGGAAATAGTGGCTCAAGAAGAAGTGGCGGTTCTCATCGTATTCGTCAATCTTCTTCTCAAAACGTGTGGTTTGAGCACCACCCTCGGAACTGACGTTCTGCGCCTCAGAGCGTTGTTGAGAGATAAGGGCTTGGATCTTCAGTTTACCGAATTGGAGGTTGGTCTTGATACCAAACAACGCCTGCGTGGAACGAATGAGAGAGGAATTGAGATCCATCGACACGTTACCCGCCTCAATGGACTGAATGATATCGTCCTCTTTCCCCTTGTAGTTCAGTTTCAGGTTTTGTTGATCGAAGTCAAACGAAGCCTCCGTGTTGTAGTTCAAATTGAAATTCAGCTTGTCACCCACCTTGGCATTGACGCTGGCTTGGATCTTCTCGTCAAAATCGAAGATGTTATTGTTTTTTCCGCGTTCGGTTAAACTGGGATTATCCACAAACTGGTGCTTAAAACCGAATAACAGCTCTGCACTTCCTTGGAGTTTAAGTTGTACACCACCCGGGCCAAACACCTTATCTGCCGGTCCGATGTTAAACTTCATGTCGGTAATATCAAATTTCCTCTCATTGCTATGATCCGCCTCGCTAATCTTATTCTGCCAATAGGTGTGCATGACTTGTTGCTCTTGGTAAGAAGCATACTCCTTCGGCGTAAGCATATAAGGTGTGGAGATATCCAGTTGCCCGATTTTGGTGTGTATGACATAGTTGCCGGTGATAGGGTCATACACGACTTCCGTATGTGCCAAGTCCTCTTTCGGGATTGGTAACTTATTTGCCATAATAGCACTATCACGAGGAACGGTATCGGTCAACACTTCTTGCGCTTGCAAGGGTAAGAGCAAGCAAACAAGCAAGGGTAATATAGTGAGGAAACGTTTCAAATTATAACATTTTAAGGGCTTGACGGATAATCGTTTCTACATTAGCAGACGGAGTGGCTTTCAATATCTTATCCACCACCTTTGCACTTGCCGCAGCCGCAAAGCCGAGCATGGTCAATGCGCTTACCGCCTCGGTCTTGAGCTCGTTATCGGCACTTGCCAAATCCACGTCTAACAGCAACTCTGTAGGATCATTGCCAAAGTCTATCTTCAGCACTTTATCTTTCAAATCGACAATGATTCGTTGGGCAGTCTTGGGACCCAAGCCTTTCACTTGCGAAAGAGCTTTAGAGTTACCGGTAGCGATGATCTGCCTCAGTTCGCCTGCGGTATAAGCGGACATAATCATTCGCGCCGTATTGCCACCGATACCGCTGACGGTCATCAAGAGGATGAACAATTGGCGTTCCGCTTTTTGGGTGAAGCCAAACAGGTCGTGCGTATCCTCACGGATGATCTCCGTAACATACAATTTAACGACTTGGTTTTCCTTACCTGCAAAGGCAGAAAAAGTAGGGAGAGCAATGTTTATTTCATAACCCACTCCGGCGGCTTCTACTACCGCATACGTGGGGTTGAGTTCGGTGAGTTGTCCGTTAATATAATCAATCATATTCGTGATTTTACTGCCAAATGAGCAAATAATCGCGCAAAGGTACAAAAAATTTTTGAATTAGCGAAATCTTTTTGCATTTCTTTAGTGGAAAATGACTGATTTTAGTAAAAATTTGCATTTTTTCGTATTTACGCTTGCGTATATGAAAATTTATCCTTATCTTTGCGCTCAATTTAATTATATTTGGCGTAATATACACTTTTTATGGCAAGAACAGAAATTTCAACATTAGGAGAGTTTGGGTTAATCAGACACTTGACGGACAAACTTCCTACCCTACAATCCTCCACCTTAAAGGGTGTTGGAGACGATGCAGCAGTGATTAAGAACCAGCCCGGTGAGCGGACTTTAGTCACGACGGATTTATTGTTAGAGGGTATCCATTTTAACCTCGAATATGTTCCGCTGAAACATTTAGGTTACAAGGCGGCTGTGGTTAATTTTTCCGATATCTACGCAATGAATGGCAAGCCGACTCAGATTGTAGTCGGCGTGGGTATTTCCAAACGTTTCTGTGTTGAAGACATGGAGGAACTGTTCGCAGGCATACGCATAGCGTGCGACGAATATGGAGTGGATATTGTGGGAGGAGACACTTGCGCTTCGATGACGGGTCTCACGATTAGTATTACTTGTTTGGGTGTAGCCAAAGAACAAGACATCGTTTATCGCAATGGTGCGAAAGTGAATGACCTCATCTGCGTCAGCGGAAACTTAGGTTCCGCTTACATGGGTCTTCAACTCCTTGAGCGTGAACGTATTGCCCAATCACAAATCACAAATCAGCAATCACAAATCCCCCAAGGTGTAATCCCTGCTTTTGAGGGACGCGAATATCTACTGGAAAGACAACTCAAGCCCGAAGCGCGTCGCGACATCATCGAACAACTACACAAAGCGGGCATTCGTCCGACCGCGATGATGGATATTAGCGATGGTCTCAGTAGTGAAATCATGCATATATGTACGCAATCGAAGGTGGGTTGTGCTATCTACGAAGATAAGCTGCCTATTGATTATCAGGCGGCTGCGTTGGCAGAGGAGATGAACCTTAATATCGTCACCTGCTGCCTCAATGGGGGAGAAGATTATGAACTGCTCTTCACTTGCGACATTAAAGACTATGAGAAACTTATTCCGCTGGATGACATCTATATCGTAGGTCACATCACCAAACCCGAATGTGGTACGATGCTCGTCACGCGTGAAGGCGGAGAAATAGAATTACAAGCCCAAGGATGGCAGGCATTTAAACAGAATCAACAATGAAGATCGTTATTTTAGGTACAGCATGGCCTTATCGCGGAGGGTTAGCCACGTTCAATGAACGTTTAGCCCAACAGTTCCTCAAAGAGGGGAACGAGGTGGAAGTGTGGACATTCACACTGCAATATCCGTCCTTTCTTTTCCCCGGTAAGACGCAATTCACGACCGATCCTGCACCTAAAGACTTGACGATTGTTCGCAAACTCAACTCCTGCAATCCGCTTAATTGGATTCGTGTCGGACGCGCCCTCAAGAAGATGGCACCCGACAAACTGATTTGTTGCTATTGGATGGCATTCTTCGCCCCACTTTATGGCACTATCTGCCGCATTGTTCGCAAGAACCATAAGACCCAATGTGTGGCATTGGTTCATAATATGTTCCCTCACGAGAAGAGTGTCTTAGACAAACTCTTTGCACCCTATTTTGTGCATAGTCAAGACGCTTTTGTGGCGTTGAGCGATTCGGTGGTACAAGACATACACACCCTCACCAACGCACCTGCCACGTTCTCGCCTCATCCTATCTATGACCACTATGGCGAGCGAATGAAAAAAGCCGATGCGTGCAAGGCATTATTTCTCGATGAAACCAAGGATTATTTGCTCTTTTTCGGTCTCGTGAGAGCCTATAAAGGATTAGACCTTTTGCTCAACGCTTTTGGGCAAATCAAAGACAAGCAGCCTAACCTCCAACTCATCATTGCCGGAGAGTTTTATGAGGATGAGGAGAAATATAAGAAGCAAATCAACGACCTTGGACTAAAAGAGCGCGTAATACTTCGTAATGAGTTTATTCCGGATGGCGATTTGCGTCTATATTTTGGAGCAGCAAGTCTGATTGTGCAGCCGTATAAGTCCGCGACCCAATCGGGCGTGACCCAAGTGGCTTTCCACTTTGAGAAGCCTATGCTTGTTACCAATGTTGGCGGTTTAGGAGAGATCGTACACGATGGTAAAATGGGTTATGCCGTTGCGCCCGAACCCAACGCTATCGCCGCAGCTATGGACGATTATTACACCTATCAACGGCAAGAGACTTTTACACAATATTTACAACAAGAAAAAACAAAATACGGCTGGGACAAGATGACCCAAGCCTTTCAAACAGTGATATGAAAACGATTAAACTCTTTCTTTCCGATGTGGATGGTTGTATGACCGATGGCGGTCTGTACTACACCGAGGACGAACGCGAAGTCAAACGCTTCTGTGTCTATGACGGCATGGGGATGGTGCTACTGCGCAAACAGGGTATTCCTTGCGGAATATTAACAAGCGAAGACACGCCCATTGTGCGCCATCGAGCAGAAAAACTCAACCTTGATTACCTCTATATGGGTGTTGGGCGCGTGATAGATAATAAGAGTATCTCTAAACTCGAGGCTGCGCAAGAGATCTGTCAACAATTAGGTATCACCTTGGACGAGGTTTGTTTCGTGGGTGATGACGTAAACGATATTCCTTTGTTAGAGAAAGTAGGAACTCCCGTTTGTCCTGCCAATGCCCAACCGGCGGTAAAAGCCATTCCGGGAATTACCATTTTAGAGCATAGAGGAGGGGAAGGTGCTATTCGAGAAATCTGTGATAAAATACAAGACCAACAAATGATGAATTTATGAAAAACGTAGCAGTAATATTGGCAGGAGGAGTGGGAAACCGCTTTGGTGAAGCGTTGCCGAAACAATTCTTAAAAGTTGCCGGCAAGACGATTATCGAACATAGTATTGATGCTTTTGAGCAGAACGAGGACATTGACGAGATTTGTGTGGTCGTTCATCCTTTGTATATCAGCAAGATGGAGGACATCATCCTCAAAAACCCTTGGCGCAAAGTGACCAAACTCTTGCGTGGTGGAGACGAGCGTTATATGTCCAGTTTAGCGGCTATTCAAGCATACGAATCGACGCCGGATGTGCGCCTTATCTTCCACGATGCTGTACGTCCATTGGTTAGCCAACGGATTATCAACGATGTGATCAAAGCCTTAGATACGCACCCCGCTATTGATGTGGCAGTACCGGCAACAGACACCATCATCCAAGTTGACAAAAACGGCGATTTCATCGAACAAATCCCCGTTCGTCAACACTTGCGTTGTGGGCAGACGCCACAAGCGTTTTGGTACTCAACCATCAAAGAGGCTTACGACAAAGGACTGCAAGATCCTGCATTCCGTTCGACCGATGACTGTGGCGTTGTGACGAAGTACTTGCCGGATGTAAAAGTATATGTCGTAGCCGGAGAAGATGATAATATGAAACTCACCTATCCAAAGGACGTGTTCTTACTTGACAAGCTATTCCAAGTGCGCACCGCCAATATCGACGAGCAGATGGACTTCTCGGGTCTCAAAGATAAGGTGCTCGCTGTGTTTGGAGGCAATTCGGGTATTGGAGCTTCGCTGGTAGAGAAAGCCAAACATGCCGGTGCAAAAGTGTATGTCTTCTCTCGTTCGGCAACGAAGACCGATGTTGCCAACCGCAGCAGTGTGCGCGAAGCGTTGCAACAAGTGCTGAAAGAGACAGGCAAGATTGATTATGTGGTGAATAGTGCGGCTCTATTAAGCAAGCAACCCCTACTCTCTATGTCTGAGGAAGATATACAGACGCTTATCCGCACCAACTACGATGGCGTAGTGAATGTGGCTTTGGAATCGTACGAGGCACTCAAGCAGACGCGCGGTCAGTTGCTTTTCTATACGTCCAGTTCCTATACTCGTGGGCGCGCGTTCTACAGTTTATATTCGTCCACGAAGGCAGCGGTAGTGAATTTTGTTCAAGCTATTGCTCAAGAATGGGAATCTGATGGAATCCGCATCAATGTCATCAATCCGGAACGAACAGCCACTCCGATGCGCACAAAGAACTTTGGTATAGAACCCAAAGACACGTTGCTTGATCCGGATAAAGTGGCGGATTATAGCCTGCGCACATTACTGAGCAACCTCAGTGGTCAAGTGATTGATGTAAGAAGATAAAAAAATCCCTCATTGAGGGAGAGAAAACGCGAAAACAAATAAATACTACTATGATAAATAAACAATTTTGCATGAGTTCTTATCTCGCCTTTAGATACATCGAGCGAGAGAATATGGATTTCTATTCTGGTTTGAAACACCATAATTTTCAGCCGTTACCGGAAGAACAAACGGTAAAAGTAAAAACATATCAAGACATTGACTGCGAAATTCAAAAGCAATTTGATGCGTTGAAAGGCAAGAAATTAGGTATTCTTCTTTCTGGCGGTATGGATTCTGCTAACTTGGCTGCTTATATGCGAGGTCAAGATGCTTACACTTTCCGCTTTTTAGGCGGCGAATATGGTAAAGAGGAATTACAACGTGCAGAATACTACGCTAATTACTATGGACTTCGTTTGCATTATGTTGACATAGATTGGAGTATTGTGGAAAAATATCTTCCCACATGTATAAAGGCAAAGAACGCACCTGTTCATTCTATCGAGCCACAGATTTTAGCAGGAGCATTACAAGCCAAAGCCGATGGGGTAGAAATGATGATTGTCGGAGAAAGCAGTGATTTAATTTTTGGTGGAATGGATCAACTGATTTCAAAAGATTGGACTTTCGACGCTTTTGCCCGTCGATACACTTTTTTGGAGCCAAGCGAGGTTTTAAAGGAACCCGTTGATATGAGTTACCTCTACGAACGTTATCGTCAAGGTGACAAAATTGATTTTCTCACGTTTATGGACGAGGTATTCTCGATTGAGAGTTCCAGTTCGTATATGAATGCTTTTGGTATTGCTGAGATGCCCTACTTGGATCCTTATGCCAAATTACGTATGGCAGAACCACTGGATTTGAATAGAGTGCGTAATGGTGAGCCAAAATACTTAATTCGCGAGTTGTTCCATAGCAAATATCCTGAGATTCCTATTCCGTTCAAAATACCGATGCCTCGTCCGGTAGATTCTTATTTCAAGGATTGGGAAGGCCCTAAACGTCCAGAGTTCCGTCGTGATATTGATATGAGCAAATATACAGGCAATCAGAAGTGGCAGATGTACTGTTTAGAGCAGTTCCTTAATATGTATGAGCCATTACGAATCGGCTATACAACTGGTGTCTATGACTTATTCCACATTGGTCATTTGAATTTATTGCGCAAAGCAAAAGCACAATGTGACTACTTAATTGTGGGCGTTTCAACAGATGATTTGGTGGAATACAAGGGCAAACGCTCTGTTATCCCATTTGAAGAACGCAAAGAAATCGTTGGAGCCATCAAATATGTAGATGAAGTTGTCACGCAAGAAAATATGGATAAGTTAGGCGCATGGAAAAAGTATCACTTTGACATAATGTTTGTCGGCGACGATTGGAAAGGAACAGACAAATGGAATAAAATTGAAGCAGGCTTAAAGGAAGTCGGTGCTGAAGTAGTCTATTTCCCATACACGAAAGGGACTTCCAGCACATTGATCAATGAGACATTAATTCGTTTACGTCAAGAAAACAAGTAATGGAAGATTTATCGTTATATAATCCTGAAGGCTCAATACTTCGTCAAGCGCAACATAGGATGACATATATATTGCAAGAAGTGGATAAAATATGTCGCCGACACCATATTCAATACTTCTTAGATGGAGGTTCGTTGATTGGAGCGGTTCGACATGGTGGCTTTATTCCGTGGGATGACGATTTAGATATTGCTATCATGTTGGATGATTATCCTAAACTTCGTCGATATTTGGAGAAAGAATTACCATCAAATTTAGCAATCCATGACTGGCAAAATGATCCCAATTATCCTCTTTTAATAGGTAAGGTTAGGGATAAAAATTCTTTCTTTGAAGAAAAGAATTTAGATAAACTCTCTTATCAAGGTATTTATTTGGATATCATTCCTATGGAGAAAGTACCTAATCATAAGTGGAAACAACAAATAGATTATTGGGTAGGACATTGTTTTCGGGCATTGCACAACTACACAACAAAAAAGGATAAGATAATATCTACGCTATTTTATCCTTTCGCTCTATGTATGATGCAAATTACAAGATTGATTAACCGATTCAGTTCTTCGGACCAAATAGCACATCGTTATGGGTGGGGAGGATACGGCAGTTTCTCAGCAAAAGATGTTTTCCCTGTCCGTGATATGCAATTTGAAGGCATATCTGTGATGGTGCCCAACAATCCAGATGCCGTTCTTACGGCTCTATTTGGCGACTACATGCAGATTCCTCCTAAAGAGAAACGTCCTCAACATGCAGGAAAAATAGAAATCT
>JAKSNE010000034.1 GCA_024400135.1 Paludibacteraceae bacterium | reverse complement strand
TTGCATCTTCGTTATGGTTTATGTTGTTTCTTGAAATCCTCTGCAAAGATACAACTTTTTTGATTCTTGCTATTATTTCGAAATAGATTTGAGGCTGAAAATATAGCGATCGTTTAAGCGACCCGCATCATCCACAATATAGATGAGTTTAATAACCCCTAAAGCATTCGTAGCCGTACCGAATAAAAGCACATCATTCGGATTAAGTTCCTGAATAGTATGGTCACGCGTACAACCTATATAAGTAGCGCTAATAGTGGCGGCTGTAGCTTTAGCGTAATCGAAACTCTCTGCACGAGCAAAGAAGATATCCGGTGAAGTCCAAGAGTAAGAGAGTACCTCGGAGAGGCTATCCTTAGGAGCAACATCTCGGAAATAGATTTCCCCGGAATCTATCGCAAGAACCGGCTGTAATTTCGTCAAAGAGAAATGACTCGGTTTACCGGATAAAGCGGAATACAGTGTGATATCATCAATAGGTTCGATTGGTTTATCCGTTGGTAAAACGATGATACTCGTAGAGGTAGTAGCTGTTTCGCCATCGGTAGCATAAGCCATCGAACTAATACGCACAGAAGTGGTGTCGCTAAAGATATTAGTATGATATATAGTGCGAAGTTCAATGTCCTTCAATGGATCAGCAAAGATAGTGTCCAAAAGAGTTTGATTGCCATAGATAGCATCAAAAGAGGTTATCACGATGTGACGCACCGCGCCCGTAGTAGAACGGGCGGTGGTGCGTAACTCGTAGTTATAGTCTCCTTTAGCTCCCACGGTGATATCAGCACCTTCGACAGTTGTATAGACAAAGACAGGCGA
This sequence comes from Paludibacteraceae bacterium, assembly GCA_024400135.1. Taxonomy (GTDB): domain Bacteria; phylum Bacteroidota; class Bacteroidia; order Bacteroidales; family Paludibacteraceae; genus Colicola. The sequence goes on along the minus strand of JAKSNE010000034.1, from coordinate 8,968 downwards.
GGGCTTATCACAAGCCATCAATAAGAGCATAGCGAAAGCTAAAAGATAAAGATGATGTTTCATTTGTGTAAATTATTGAGCAACTTTGAGAGCAAAGACTTTTACGGTAAGTGTTTCCTTCACGTTCCGAGCCGCAAACATGTGTTCATATTCCACGCGAGAGGAAGCAGGAACGACATAGTCGGCGTTAGGATAGGTTTCAACAATCTTATAGCAAGCCTTACGCATAACAGTGCTCATAGAGATATTCTTCGGGAAATTGATTGCGGTAAGGGTATAGTAACGAGGATTATAACTCTCACCATTAATAGTTACAATCTTTTTCCAAAGTCCATAGTTCTTATACACTACTTCCATAGTGACATCACCAAGGTACTGGTAGTCATCCATTGTAACATCGAGTCGGATGTAATCAGGTTTCATCTGATTATAGGAACTATTCACATTATGCTGACTGACACAACCGGTAGCCAAAAACATAATGGTAAATAGAGATATATATAATAGTTTTTTCATAAGACAAAAGGGTTAGAGGATTAGTTATGGAAGAAGTAAGTGAAGGTGATGGCAGCATCTGCGTGCCAAGTGCCCTCCATGTGCGAACTACTCTTAAGTTCGGGCAACATTTTTTGCTCGGTCATTCCTTTTACTTGTCCACTATAAACATATTTCTTACCCTCGTCAATAATGGTCGTTTTACCATTGCCATTACCAAGGAGAGCTTGTCCGGAATAACCGGTCTCAATACCAATAGCAAAAGGTAGATCAGCTACAAAAACTTGCAAGCCGAAGAAGATGCCACCGCCGATAACGAATTCACCTTGATGGAACTTGTTTTGTTGTTTTTTACCATCTAGAACTAGAACGGAGTTGATATCTGTCGTATTAAAACCAATTGGCACTTGTGCTCCAAGATAAACATCAAGGATGTTATTGGTGTTAAAGTGGTAGGCAAAACCGGGTAAGAAACGTGTGAAGTTACGGTTAGTAGAATTCGTACTTTGTCCGTTTTCTGCTTTTAAATAAGCTATTTTGTCGGTTTTGCTTTGTGCAGCGAACTCAAAACCGCAACGGATTTCAAAATTGTCGGTAGCATAATACTTGATATTGAAAGCCGGCAAAGCCCAATAAACAGCACGGTCGTCACCAGCTTTGATATTGTCGTTAAGTTTTACTAAGTCCATGATTTGCGTCACAGAAGCACCAAGATAAAGACCGTAGTCACCTGCTTGAGGGCGGTTACCTGTACGAGGGAGAACAGAAGCATTCGGTTCACCTGTCGAAATTTGAGCCATAGCAGATGTAACGACAAGCAGCATGGCTAGCAAAGAGAAAGTAATTTTTTTCATAAAAAATAATTTAATAATACAACCCTACCTCCTTTTTTGGGCGAATCAGCAATTTCCCATCTTTAATAATTTACAAAAGACGCTGCAAAATTACAACTTTTTTCTGATATATGCAAATAAAAATGAACTTTTGTCACAAAATTGACAAAAAAAATGATAAACGCTCTTGTAAGGGAGCGTTTATCAACGTGAACTTATCCACAGGGGATTTACAACTTAGAACAAGTAACGGACACCAAGGGTGATACCCGTCAAACCGGGAGTGTAGAAACCTACGCCAGTGTTACCGGAAGAAGTTATGATTGCTGGACCAATCTCAGGACGCCAATCAACGGAAAGCTCAAGCGGGAACCAGAAATCGTATGCAACACCGATGTGACCGGCTGCACCAACGTGACCACCAATAATTCCATACCCGGGGAAAGCTAAACCGCCACCAAGACCTACGCCCATAGCCCAGTTCCATTCGCCTTTCTCGTCCCAAGGAATCTGCGTGTTGAAAGGGTTAACCCAATCGTAGCAAGCTTGTACACTTATACCCAAACCATAAGGAACAAAAGATGCTGCTAAGTCAATCATGTTACCATTGGATAAACCATGTTGATAGCTGAAACCTACTAAACCACCAAAGTTACCGCCAATGGCGCGAGGACCACCCGTTTGGATTTGCGATTTAACCCCATTGTAAGTACCCTTAACATCAACGTTGTTCTGTGCGTTCATAAACGAAACGCTTGCAAGAGCTAAAACAGCTACTAAAAATAACTTTTTCATTTTCTTTTAACAATTAATACTAATGTTATTATCTGTTATCCAACTCTTATTCGCGATGTTCGTGACGTTCGGGACGTGGACCACGGTCACCCGAATGGCTATCTGTGTGTCGAGACTCTCGACCGGGGCGTGGACCACGGTCACCGTGAGGACGGTCACCGCGAGGCTCACGAGTAGGACGCTCGGGCTCTACGTAGCCTTCGGGTTTCTCTTTGAGTGCGCGAGCACTGAGACGGAACTTACCGGTCTTCTGATCAATCTCGAGTAACTTAATCATAATCTTGTCACCCTCTTTGATTCCGGTTTCTTCCATGGTCTCAAAACGTTTCCAGTCAATCTCGGAAATGTGGAGCAGACCTTCCTTACCGGGCATAAACTCAACGAAGCAGCCGTAAGGCATCAGCGATTTAACGGTAGCTTGGTAACTCTCCCCTACTTCGGGCAGAGCCACGATAGCCTTGATCTTAGCGATGGCAGCAGCCATTTGTTCGCCGTTGTTCGAAGCTACTTCGACCTTACCACCCTTCTCGTCCTCGTCAATCGAAATGACAGCACCTGTCTCGGCTTGGATACCTTGGATAATCTTTCCGCCGGGGCCAATGACAGCACCAATCATATCCTTCGGGATATAGAACGAAGTGATACGCGGAGCGTGAGGCTTGAGGTCAGCACGCGGAGCGGGCATACACTCAACGAGTTTGTCGAGGATAAACATGCGGGCTTGATGCGCTTGTTCCAGTGCATTCTCCAAGCACTCGTAACTCAGACCATCGACTTTGATATCCATCTGGCAAGCGGTCAGACCGTCACGGGTACCGGTGGTCTTGAAGTCCATGTCACCGAGGTGATCCTCATCACCAAGGATATCGGAAAGGATCTTATAGTTGAGTTTGTTATCTACCAATTCGGAAATCATTCCCATTGCGATACCGCTAACAGGTTTCTTAATAGGAACGCCTGCGTCCATGAGTGCGAGCGTGCCTGCGCACACGGTAGCCATAGACGACGAGCCGTTAGACTCAAGGATATCGCTCACCAGACGAACGCTATAGGGGAAGTCCTCGGGAATCATGTTCTTGAGGGCGCGGCAAGCGAGGTTACCATGACCAATCTCACGACGGCCTACGCCGCGTTGAGCTTTGGCTTCACCTGTTGCGAAAGGCGGGAAGTTATAGTGCAGTAAGAATCTCTCTGTACCTTGGATAAGAGCCTCATCGACGAGTTTCTCGTCCTTGCTCGTACCGAGGGTACAAGTGGAGAGCGACTGTGTCTCACCACGGGTGAAGATACTCGATCCGTGAGGGCCGGGCAGGTAGCCTACCTCGCACCAGATAGGACGGATATCCGTAGTCTTACGACCATCGAGGCGTTTGCCTTCGTCCAGAACGGCGCGGCGCATAGCCTCTTTCTCTACGTCGTGGTAGTAACGATCTACCATGGCGGCTATCTCGTCAACCTCTACACCGATAGCCTCGGCGCGAGCTTGCATATAATCGGCTTTCTCAGTCTTGAAGTCTTCGCAGATCTGCGAGAACATCGCCTCACGGTGATGTTTGTCAGTATCGGACGAAGTGGCTTGAGCGTAAGCGCGAGCGTAACTGAAGTCGTGAACGGCTTGCTTGAGTTCGTCGTCGTTGACCTCGTGGCAGTATTCGCGTTTAGCCTCTTTGCCATAGGCTTTCATCATCTCGTTGATAGCGAGGCATTGGGGTTTGATAGCCTCGTGAGCGGCGCGGATAGCCTCAAGCATAACACTCTCCGGCACTTCCTTCATCTCACCTTCAACCATCATGATATTATCGTAGGTGGCAGCGACCATGAGTTCGAGGTCGGCTTGTTCGCATTGCTCGAAGGTAGGGTTGATGACCATCTCACCATTGACGCGAGCTACGCGCACTTCGGATACAGGACCCTCGAAAGGTATATCGGAGCAAGCGAGTGCCGCACCGGCAGCCAGACCGGCGATAGACTCCGGCATATCGATGCCGTCAGCGGAATAGAGGGTAACGTTAACGAACGTCTCTGCGTGATAATTAGCGGGGAAGAGAGGACGCAAGGCGCGGTCGATAAGACGGGCGATGAGGATCTCGTAGTCGGAGGCTTTACCTTCACGACGCGTGAAACCGCCGGGGAAACGACCCGCACTGGCGTATTTTTCTTTGTACTCAACGGTAAGCGGCATAAAGTCGGTACCGGGAACAGCGTCTTTAGCGCTGCAAACTGTGGCAAGGATCATCGTGTTGCCGATCGTAGCCATTACGGCACCGTCGGCTTGTTTAGCGAGCTTGCCGGTTTCGAGTTTAACAACTCGACCATCAGGAAGTGCAACTTCCTTCGTAATAATGTTCATGTTTTTAATCGTTTAACGGGTGTCCTTTTACACCCAAAAAAGTTATAGACCACAATTGTCGCTGCAAAGGTACTGCTTTTTTTTGATATATGCAAGAAAAAAAGCGAAAATCAGCGTTTATTTTGCTAAATACAAAGAAAAGGCGCAGTTTTGCGCCTTTTCTTGTGGTTCTAGGTTGTCCTAGGTAGTCCTAGGTTGTCCTTGGTAATCCTAGGTTGTCTAGTTTATCTATATTAGAAACCGAGCATGTTATACTTGCGGCCGTTGCGCTCGATAACGACATTGCCGTTCTCAATGCGTTTGATAGCCGGAGTTTGCGCTTTGGTGTTACGGATGCCCGTAGGTTGTCCGTAGTCAATAGCGTAATAGATAGAGTATGCGTACCAGCTGAAGTAGTATTCAACCTCATCATTAGCCTTAACGGTAACCTCATTATTATCTGTATCAAGAGTAATAATATCAGCGATGTTCTGCGTACTCATCAATCCTTCTTCGGATGCCGTAGTGCTGACCATCACATCTCCCTCAGGATCAACTACCGTCACTTTAGCGCGAACGTAGTCAGCCTTATAGCCATTCTGCTCATAATACTCCATAGCCGTCCATTCGCGTTCGCCGTCGGCGTTCTTAACACCCAGGTAATACGTGATAGGCTCATTGGACAAGGTGAACTCATAGAGTACATCATCGTCACAGAGGATGTTACCGGTAACAACGATATAGCCATTGCCATCTTTCTCCACTTTGACGCCTTCGGAAGAATAACCTTGAGCACTATGATAAGGAGTTATAATAGCGACATTAGAAGAAAGTGCATCCACTTGGTCGGAAGAGAACTCGCCGAGGGTGTCTAAGCCCAAGACAACGATTGAAATGCGGGAGTTTTCATCAAAGGCACTGAAACAAATCTTGTTATCAGCAGTCCAAGGAGTGATAGACAGATTCTTCATTGCAAACGTTACCGTATCTTCCGCTACAGGGATAGTATATTTGAGGTATGCGTGGTAGCAAATACCATCATAACCTAAGATCCACGCGTTGCAACTATAACCGATGTTTTGCTCTTCCTCTGTAAGAACATTAACTTGTGCCCAAGCATCAGCAATCTCTATAGTTGTGCCTGTAGTACTGTTGTAAATAGAAGTGTTGGGTTTGTAGAAGGTGTTATCCTGCCAATAGAAAGTAGTTGGATCAACCTCTTCCCCTACCAAAGCGATTTGGATACGATATTGAGAACCATCAGCCACGCCTTCACCTGAGAATTGGAACCAATACTCTTGTTGACTGATTTTAGCCTTGATAGGAGCGAACTCCGTTGTATCGGTAGCCACAGGAATAGTATCCGCAGCATAAATCAGTTTATAAGCCTTACCATCGGTGGTGTGAACATTGATGGTAAACTTCTCAGCATCATTGGCAGGCCAAACGAGTTCGCGGTAAAGGGTAACCACATCGTACTTGATTTCGTTGTACTCGGGGTCATAACCCTTGGTGCGATAGTCCTCGGTCATATCGCCAAGGGTATAGGTGTGGTTTCGTGCCGGAGCTTCAATAGGGCAGATAATACCGAATTTGAAGGAATAGCGGTTACTTTCCATATAAGAACCACAACTGAATTCATAGTTCCAAACGCCATCACCATCTACGTTCTCGTAGGAGCGGGAAGAGAGTTCAACATTTAACTCTGCATCGTAGTATTTCTCAGCCATATAAACACTGAGAGGCGAGCCCCAAGACGTGTTCGGGTCGTAGGAGATAGTGATACTATCCTTTGCCCACAACGGGTCACCGTAAGTACCATAAGTCTCTTTGATGCTATAGCCGGCAGCACCTTCGTCTTTAGGCTCGGCATTGAACCAGATAGAGTCGTTGTTGTAACGAACACCCATCGTACGACCGGTACCATATTGAGAGGCAGGGATGTTTTGCCATTTAACGCCGGTGCCGTCCGTATCGTACTTCACGTAGTAAGGTGACTCTTGGTTGGTAACATCCAAAACGTAGAGGGTGTTGTTCTTGCAGAGAATAGAGGATTGAAGACGAATATATCCTTCCTCCGTGCGGGTTACATAGATAGAGTCAATCGCATAAACGCCAAGGTTGATGTAGGGATTCCGATAGAAGGAGCAGTTGCTTAAAATGATATCATTACCCTTCCAGTTACCGAGGGTATCGGTGCTATTGATCGGAAGTTGAGCACTGTAGGTATCGTTTTGCCAAGAAAAACTAACCGTCTTATCCCAATTTGTTTGAATCTTGAGGTCATAGCCGGAGAGGTAAACGGTCTCTTTTACGACCGGAATGGTGTAGGAGAAGTTGAATGTGTACTTTTTACCATTCGTCATAGAATATTCCGCTATTCCTTCGTAGCCACCCTCAACGCCCTTGATGGTAAATGTAGCATCAAAAGGCTTGGTGGTATAGTCGTTCGGAAGTTGGAAGTTAGCATTGCCGATATAAACGGTATTGGCTTTCCAAGTGTACTTCTTCTGTTGACCTACAGTAGGCAGGTCACCTGCAATAGCGATGGTGAAATCATAATAGTCATAGTCTCTTTCCCACGGAGTAAAGGTTTTGTATGAACCATTATCCATAAAGTCGCACACAATAGTAGTGTCTAAATCAACAGGTTCAACCTTTGTCGGGACATTAGCAGCCCACGTCAGGTTGTACTGCGCACCCGATTGGGTAGTAACGGAAATAGCAAATTGCTCTTGCAGACCCTCGTAGTTACGCTGTAACGAAACGGCGGTCACCATGTCCTGTTCCCAGTTAACCTGAGCATAGGTCTGCTCAGCAATCATGTCTTCCATAGTGTAGGTACTTCCCGGTAAAGGACCTTCGGCACCCTTGAAAGCAAAGTAGTACGAGTTCCAGTCCTCATCACCGAATTGGAGAGAGTAGTACGGATTGCCAGAGGCATCCGAATAGACATAGCGATAGAGGTTAATGCAGGTAACGTCCTTCGCCATTAGGCTTGCGCTCGCGATGAGCGCGAAAGCAAAAGTTAAAAGTTTTTTCATACGCTTAAAAATTTTTAAGTGATTAATAATTAGTTATTAGTTAATAGGGGAACCTAATATGTTATATTTTGTTCCTTTTCTTTCGATAATTATCCGACCGTCGCGGAGCTCTTTTTTGGTGTAGGGGAGTAGAGGAGTAGAGGTGTAAGGTAAATTAGTTGCTTTCGGGGCGGTGGTCATTTGGATTTTGAAGGCCGGTGTGATAACCGTTTCAGCAAGGGTCTGTCCAAGGAAAGTGGCATCAACTTCATAGTAATCCCCTACCCGCTTGACTTCTGCATCGAGCGCAATTAGGTGGTAGCCGCCAGTGACAGTGGTTTCGCCATCGGGAGCCACATAGAGGTCACCTATATAGGTATAGTTAAAGTCGGCATTGTCCTGATTGTAGGTACCCTCCACCTTATTATTATATATAGCCATACCAAAATAGTACAAACTATCCGAAGTGACACCCTCAAGAAGGAAGACGCCGTCACTCTTCGTGAAGTCGGTTAGATACGCATCATAAATCTCTATCTCGCGCACTTCGGTAGAGTCGGGACGCGGTCCTCGCATAGAAAGGGTATAGTAGTTACCGTCATAGTCCAACGCTACACCCTCCGCATGCAACGGGTTATATACAGTAATACGATCGCCATAGATATCGATGGTTTTACCGGTCTCTTTGTCAATCATGTGTATGCCGTTGGTCTGTATACCGCCGGGAGCACCAAGCATATATTCAATTTGATACTTGTCCGTGGAAGCGGTTAGACTATAGCCCTGAATCATCACATCATAGAACGTGATCATCTCCACTTTCATATTATCGCAAGTGATATCAATCTCATTCACAGGATCCGGATGCAAACAATCCATCTTAATGTTATAGCACTTGCCGTTATAGCCATAGAATTTAGCGTCAATGAGGTATTCGCCTTTCTTCTCGCCGGCTTCGATATCGACGGAGAAGTCGCATAGGTAGCGTTCTATACTATTGATATTGAGGTAAGTAAACTGGTCAAGTTCACCAAAGAGGTCCTCCTTCGTATAGTGTCCGGGAATAACCATATTATCAATAGCAAAGACAGCGGTCATACTATCGTTCTTAGCCGTAAACTGGAAACAATGCTCTGCGGAGTCGCGGTAGTCGCCCAAGGTAACCACGCGCAAGGTGTCGTATCTGTCTACGAAAGATTCAGGTACAGTCTTGGTTCTGTATGTGATATGATACTGCTTACCATTGTCGCATTTCATGTACGCATCGATATGCTCCAGTTCGTCCTCTCCAATCCAGTATTTGAACTTAGCGTCCGTAGCAGGTTTCCAAGGACCGGCTTCGTACTCCATCCAGAAGGTATAGTACTGAATCATATCATCTTTGAAGGTATATTCTTTGCCTTCGGTCGGGAAGATACCGCGCTCCTCTGTACTGTCACAGATGATATCAAATACCCATATCTGTCCATCCTCAGCCACTAAAGAGCCGTACC